>CALBTA010000026.1 GCA_937967755.1 uncultured Planctomycetaceae bacterium
GATGACCTGACACCCGCGGTGGCAGCGTCGCCGTAAGGTCAGCAGGCCGATAGTCGCTTTTCGCTCCGCGAAAAGAATGTTGTTCAACGGGCGGACAACGGCTCTCTGTTTTGCCGCAGGGCTGAACTTCGGCTATACTCCTACCAGCCTCGCCCACCTCGTTCCCGCCTGCTGGTAGCCCCGCCATGCGAAGCTTCTGCTTTACTTTTTTCTTTGGTCTGTTGATAAACGCGCCGGTCGCACTTGCGGAGGAGCCATCGGCCGAGGGCGTGAAGTTCTTCGAAGGGAAGATCCGGCCGGTGCTCGTGCAGCAATGTTACCGATGCCATTCGGCGGATGCCCTTGAGAAAGGTGAGTTGGAAGGGGAACTGCTGCTGGACACACGCGAGGGGATTCGCAAGGGCGGAGCAACCGGGGCGGCGGTCGTTCCTGGCGATGTGAAAGCAAGTTTGATCGTCGCGGCGATCCAGCACGACGACTTGGAGATGCCGCCCGATACGAAGTTGCCCGATGCAACGATCGCTAATTTCATCAAGTGGATCGAAATGGGTGCGCCCGATCCGCGCGACGGGGCCGCCGCCGAACTCGCCAAAGTGGAAATCGATATCGAAGCGGGCCGAAAGTTTTGGTCGTTTCAACCGCTTAGCGGGGCGGAGCCGCCGGAAGTGCGAAACAAGGACTGGGCACGGAACGATATCGACCGTTTCATCCTCGCCAAGCTGGAAGCCAAGGGGCTTTCGGCGAATGAGCAAGCCAGCCGGCGAACGCTGATCCGCCGCGCCTACTTCGGCCTGTGGGGTTTGCCGCCGCAACCGGAAGAGGTCGAAGCCTTCGTTGCGGACACGTCGCCCGACGCCTACGAACGATTGGTCGACCGCTTGCTGCAAGGCCAGCACTACGGCGAACGTTGGGCCAGGCATTGGCTTGACCTGGCCCGGTTTGCGGAAAGCAACGGGTACGCGTTCGACAAAGACCGCCCCGCGGCCTATCACTACCGCGACTTCGTGATCAAGGCGTTGAACGAAGATCTGCCGTACGATCAGTTCGTGCGTTTGCAAATCGCCGGCGATCAAATCTCGCCAGAAGATTACATGGCCCAAGCCGCCACCGGCTTTCTTGCCGCCGGGCCGTTTACGTCGCAGCAAACGCAAAAGGAACGCGAACGCAGCCGGTACGAACAGCTTGACGACGTGGTCGGCACGATCGGTACTTCCATGCTGGGCTTGACCATCGGGTGTGCGCGTTGCCACGACCACAAATTCGATCCGCTGCCGGCGCACGACTACTACCGCTTCACAGCCAGCTTCGCCGAAACCGGGTTTCAAGATTACGATCACGACCCCGACCCCGCGGCGACCAAAGCGGCCAAAGCGAAGTTTGATGCCGCCCACAAGCCGCTGGTCGATGCCCGCAACGCGTTTGAAAATGGCGAACTGCAGGCCCGGTTAGACCGCTGGCTGGAAACCAAGAGCGATCCGCCTGCCAAAGAAACGTTGGGCGACTGGCAAGTGATCGGCCCGTTCCCCGCGGACGATTTCAAGGCAGCATTTAATGAAGCCTTCGCGCCAGAGAAGGAGATCGAACTTGAAAAGCAAAATGGCGAACTGAAATGGACGCCCCGCCCTGAGTGGAAGGATGGCCAGATCCACAACACGCTGACGGGTGAGAACAGTGCCAATTATCTCTACCGCACGATCGAGGTCGCAGCCAAAGGGCCGTTGAATGTTTCACTGGGGCGCGACGACGCCATTAAGGTGTTCCTGAACGGCAAGCAGGTGCTGGCGAAGGAAGTCACCGGGGGCGTGGCGGCCGATCAAGATTTGCTGGCCCTGCAACTAAACGCGGGTACGAACCAGTTGCTGATCAAGATCGTCAACGCCTCCGGGCCATCGGGCTTTTACTTCAGTACCAAACCGAGCATCCCTCAACACATCCAAGCCATCTTAAATCTCGCCGCCGAAAAGCGCAACGACAAACAGCGGCAGGAGTTGCTGAAGTGGTACGCCCCGCGCGACGCCGATTGGGCGAAGCTGAATCAAGCGGTGCTAGATCATCTGGCGCAACAGCCCAAGCCGAACATCACGAAGATTTTCGCCGCCAGAAAGAACGGGGCAACGTACAACTTCGGACCCGACACGCGCAAGGTTTACTTCCTCGCCCGCGGCAATTCCAATAGCAAGCAAGGGCAAGCGTCACCCGGTTTCTTGCAGGTGTTGACCAGGCGGGAAAGCAGCGATCAGAAGTGGATGATGGAAGTCTCCGGCGACGCCAAGGTCGCCCGCCCGCCGCGCGTGGCGTTGGCCCAATGGCTTACCGACGCCGAGGATGGGGCGGGGCACTTGCTGGCTCGCGTAATTGTCAACCGCCTGTGGCAACATCACCTGGGGCGCGGCATCGTGGCGACGCCTAGCGATTTCGGCAACCAAGGAGCCGCTCCAACGCACCCCGAATTGCTCGACTTCCTCGCGGCGGAGTTGATTCGCGGCGGTTGGCAGCTCAAGCCGATTCACAAGTTGATCATGATGAGCGCCACGTACCAACAGGGCGGCGAGACGAACGAAGCCGCGGCAAAACTTGATCCCGATAACGCACTGTGGTGGCGGCGCGGGGCAGTGCGGTTGGAAGCCGAGGTCATCCGCGACACGTTGCTTTCGGTCAGCGGCACGCTCGATGAGAAAATGTTCGGCAAGGGTTCGCTGAACGAGAACGACACGCGGCGAAGCGTTTACTTGACCGTAAAGCGTGACAAGCTGATTCCGATCCTGCAATTGTTCGACGCGCCCGATGCCATCCAAAGCATCGGCCACCGCGACGTGACGACCGTTCCGCCCCAGGCGCTGGCGATGATGAACTCGCCGCTGGTGCGAACGTGGGCAGAAAAGTTCGCCGCCCGCGTACGGCCCAACGCCGAAGTTGCAACCGACGAGGTCATTCGCGACGCCTACATGATCGCGCTTTCCCGCCCGCCGACCGACCAAGAAACAGAAGCGATGGCCGCGTTCATCGATTCTCAAGCCGCGTCGTACGGCGACGGCGAACCAGCGATGCAGCGGGCCGTCGGCGACTTTTGCCAGGTAATGCTGTGCTTAAACGAGTTTATGTTTGTGGACTAGCGCAGAATCAAAAAGCTATGACTCGACAACCATTCGATTATCGATCGCGGCGCGCGTTCCTGAAGAACGCCGGGCTTGGCTGCGGGGCATTGGCGTTGACCGGGTTGCTCCAGGACGAGGGTTTGCTCTCGGCCGCCCCGGCTTCCGCGCCGCGATTGATGCAAGTGCGTCCACCACACTTTGCCCCGAAAGCGAAGAGCGTTATTTGGCTGTTCATGCCGGGCAGCCCTTCGCAGGTCGATACGTTCGACTACAAACCGCAATTGCAACAGCGCGACGGCACGCCGCTGGCCGGGGCCGATCCGAAGACCGGCTTCTTTACCACCAGCGGAAAATGCTTGAAGTCGCCGTTTAAGTTCGCCCGACATGGCGAAAGCGGAGCGTGGGTGTCGGAAGTGTTCCCGCACATGGCGCAGCACGTCGATGAAATGGCGTTCATCTATTCGTGCTATTCACAGTCGAACAACCACACGCCGGCGATGCTGGAGATGAACTCTGGTATGTTCCTGCAAGGCCGGCCATGCATGGGCTCGTGGGTGACCTATGGGCTGGGAAGTGAGAACCAGAACCTGCCGGGATTCGTCGTGCTGCATGGACACATGCCGCGCGGCGGAAACCCGATCTGGTCGCCCGGCTTCTTGCCGAAAGTGTTTCAGCCCACGACCGTCGATGGGCGGAAGAGTACGCCGATTGCCAACCTCGCGCGGCCGCAAGGAATGACCGACCAACAGCAACGCGCGCAGCTTGACGTGTTGAAAGCGATGAACGGGAAGCATCAAACCTTGCGGCCGCACGAAGCCGACCTGGCGGCGCGGCTGGAATCATTCGAGCTGGCGTACCGCATGCAAGTCGCCGCGCCGGAGGCGATGGATATCAACCGCGAGCCGCAAGCGGTGCACAAAGACTATGGCGTGGATCAGAAGGAAACTCAGCTTGTTGCCAAGCAGTGCATCACAGCGCGCCGGCTGGTCGAACGGGGCGTGCGGTTCGTTCAACTGTATGCCGGAACCAACGGCGGCGGAGGCGGCGTGGCCGACGTGCCGTGGGACGGCCACAACGACATCGGCGCGAACCACCGCATCGCCGCCAAGAGCGTCGATCAGCCGATCGCCGCGCTGCTGGCCGACCTGAAAGCCCGCGGTATGTTGGATGAAACCCTGGTTGTCTGGGGCGGAGAGTTCGGGCGTACTTCCGATTCGCAAGGCAGCAAAGGCCGTGACCATAACCCGCACGCGTTCACCATGTGGATGGCCGGCGGCGGCATTAAGGGGGGCGTGCAGTACGGGGCCAGCGACGAGTTTGGTTACAAAGCGGTGGAAAAACGGATCGGCGTGAACGATCTGCACGCAACGATCTTGCATCTGCTGGGGCTTGATCACGAAAAGCTGACCTACCGCTTCAACGGCCGCGATTTCCGCTTGACCGATGTTGCCGGCCGGGTGATCGATGAGATTCTTGTTTGAAACTTAGCCAGAAGGCTTCACCCGCTGGTATCTAGTTCGCGCTGACGCCGGTATTCCGTCGGCGTGATTCCCAGTTCCCGGCGAAAGACTTCGTACATTCGCATCGACGGCCCGAAGCCGACGTCGTGGGCAATCTCGGCCATCGAACGTTTGCTTTGCGCCAGTTCCCGTTTGGCCCGTTCGATGCGCACGCGGCGAATTTCCGTGGCGACTGGGCGGTCTAGCACTTTGCGGAACCGCCTTTGCAATGATCGCGTTTCGATATTCACGGCGCGCGAAACATCTTCAGCCCCAATCGGGCGGTGGCTATTGCATGCGATGAACTCCAGCGCCGCCGCGACGATTTCATCGTCCACCGCGTAAAAGTCGGTCGACTCGCGCAGCACGAGGCACTTCGGCGGAATTAAAATCGGTTCGGCCGGCGGCTTCTTCCCTTTCATCAACCGGTCCAGCAGGCGGGCTGCTTCGTACCCCAGCCGCTCTCCGCCAAGTTCAATGCTGGTCAGCGAAGGGCGCGGCTGCTCGCAGAGGGCTGGTTCGTTGTAGCCGGTGATGATCGCCACGTCCTCGGGAATTCGCAGGCCTCGGCTGCGGCACATTTGCGCCATGATCCGCGCATCATCCTGTCCGCTGACATAGACACCAATTGGCGGTTGGCACTCTTTGACCCACTCGCCAATGATGCTTTCCGTCTTTCGCCAATGCGCGAGCGACTTCGATGGAGACAAAGGTACTTTGGTGACCGAGCACTTGTAGCCTGCGTCGGCCAACGTTTGGCGAAATGCGTTCGCCTCACGAACCTGCCCGACCGTGTGCGCCACAACCGCCCCGAAGCGGCTTAGTCCACGCGAAAGCAAATGTTCCGCACGCATCTTGCCCATCGCCACATGATCGAAGAACACACCCGGCAGCGATTGGCGGGCGGGTGAGTTCAGCCAGACGTTGACGACCGGCACGCCGGCGCGCTTGCTGCGCTCGGCGAGCTTCTTTGTCGCCCGCGCGATCACACCATCGTAAGGAAGCCTCTTCGATTTCCGCGCCGGCAGCGTATCATCGGCGAACTCGTCGATGATCGTTTCCCAGCCGTGCGCTTCAGCGTATTCTTGGGCCCCCGCGAAAATGCTGATGTGCCGCCAATACGCTGATTCCAACTCCAGCATCAGCGCCACGCGCCGTGTTTTCGCCATCGCCCCGTCCTGAAAACAATATGTTTTGTCAAGAAAACAATGTCGTCACACAGGATAATATGTGGGCACTCAAACAACAACCGCTAGATACTTGGCGACGTCAAGTTGCATGCAATCGACACCATCCAGTTCTGAATGCCCACCAGAGCCTGACTACGAGGGTTTCGCGCGGGCGTTGGCGGCAAAACTGGAAGGAACGGCCAATGCCCAGGACGTTTCGGACCTCGCCAAACAGTTTGGGGTCGACTTGGCGTTATTGCTCAGCGGTCGTTTAGAGGAGAACGACGATGACTGACCGCAGCGGAACGACACAAAAACACTTGAACATCTCGGTTGATCTTGACCATTGGATCAACAAGCGCTGTTGCGAACCGCAGGAGCGGTTCGATGATCGCCGAATTCTCGCCCGCTGGTTGTTGCGGAATGACCCGAAACTTCAGGAGTTTCTTGTTCGCCAAATCGCTGCCGCTGCGCGAGCAGAGCCAGAGAGTTGACAGAAGGGGATAAACCTTATGATCACCACGAAACAGTAGTGCAATCTCGCAAGCGAATATGGCATACTGGTAGCACTGCCGTCGGAACACACGATTCCGAAGCAACTTCTCGTCACATCTCAAACCGGAACAAGAACGATGCGCATTCGAGGCACGCGTCACGTCGCTGGTTTCACCCTGGTGGAACTGTTGGTGGTTATCACGATCATTGGCATTCTGATGTCGCTACTGCTGCCGGCCGTGCAGATGGCCCGCGCGTCGGCGAGGAAGACGCAATGCGCCAACAACCTTAAGAACATCGGCATCGCCGCCAAGAATGCCGCCTCGCACCAAGAGCGGATCGATCCAGGTAATTGGCGCAACATTTTGGCAAAGTACATGGAAGGCCAGGGCAGCATGTACCAATGCCCCGATGCCGAGACCAGCAGCAGCTACGGCATGAATAACATGGCCAACTTCATCAGTGAGAATGAAGTGAAGATTTTCGTGCTCGATTACGGGCTGGATATCACCGAGTCGGGCGGCGTGATGATCGTGCACCCTAATAACCCGACGACCAACAGTTGCGACCAATGGGACGTCGATGCCGCGCTCCGCCACCAAGGAACCGCCAATGTGTTGTATTCCGATTCCCACGTCGAGTCGCACACCAAGGGCGACATCGACCCCTGCGTGCAAACCATTCACGACGATAAGTGGCTACCGCTACGCTACGATGCCGATGCCTTAAGCAGCGGTGGGGGAGGCATCGCCGGAAACTATTTCACTGGTGGAAATTTCGACGGCACTTCGGCTTCGCGTGAGGACACGACGTTGACCTGTCCGTTCGGCTCGCACTTCTTCGGGCTGAACTATTGGGACATTCCTCTGCCGGGGTCCAACACGTCTGGTTGGGATACTGGGTCGTTCGGTTCGGGCTATTGGGAAGGTTCGATCAAAGGCACCCACGACGAGCAATATACCTTCTGGCTTGCTTGCGATAACGACGCGTGGGTCTACATCAATGGAAGCCTCGTTCTGCAGCGCAGCGCCGGCGGGGTGGGCGGGGTCACATCCTTTCAAGCTTCCAGCCCTGTTTCGCTTTCGAGCACAAATTGGGTGAGCATTCGTGTCGAACTGAAAGAGCACACACCAGGCAGTAGTCCCAGCCACGTTTACGTTGAATGGGAATCACCGTCGACTCCGCGGGGCGACATCCCTTCGGACAACCTCCGCCCTTACTAGTAGTCCAGGCGATCATTCCACGTGCCCTCAACGGTTGATCGCCGCCCTCGCAGCTCGCTCAAACTCGATGTGCACGCCCCGTGTATTTCTCTCGCTGTTGCTTCCCGGGGTCTTGATCGCCGGTTGTTCGGAAACGCGCCCCAAGACGCTCGACGAGTTGTACGAAGAAGAGCGGCAGTTGCCGGCAGTGTTCCTCACCGCGGAGAGCGGTAAGCGAATCACGGCACCGGGCAACACAGGTGTCTTCGTCGATGAAGGATCAGGTGAGTTAGCCTGGCGGGCGTTGATCTGTACGAACCCGGATTGCCCGGCCACCCCCCCCACAGGTGAGGAGCCATTCTTATTCATCGCCGTGGATCCGGCGCTGGTCGCGCAGCCCGATGGAACGGTGGGCTACGACCGGTCGCGTGTGGATGAAGCCGACAATTATTTCGGCAACTGCCCAGAGTGCCTGAAAACTCGGAACCTGGCAGGTGAATCGGATGAAGACCGCCAACGCTACAGCAATTGGGCGACGCCTTACGTCCTGCCCGAGACCGCCCAGCGCCGCGAAGAGCTGGCCGAAGCCCGCAAACAGCGCGAAGCGGAACTGCAAGAGCGCATGGGGCGCACCGATTGATGCTTTTTCTAAAAATTCAGCTTGAATTTCTCTCTCGCTGAAGGCAGACAAAAACAAGGCAATTTGTCGCCAAAACAATGTTGTGCTTTGGCATATTGGAATCAGGATAGATAGAAGAGGTTCCCCAGGTAGCAAATTTAGCCCAGGCTCCCGCTGTGGGAGATGGGAAATGAAACAGTGTTGTCACGTTTAGATGTTGTAGGAGAAAAGCATGAGCCGACAAAAGCAAACCATCCTCTTGATGACCGTACTGGCGAGCTTCGCGTTCGCATCCATGGTCAATGGACAGACGATGATGACCGCCACCGCCGACGGTCCCAATGGCAGTCACGACGACTGGAACAATGCCGCCAACTGGACGGGAGGAATTCCCACGGGCGCGGTCAACGCAACGATCAACGACGGGTTGTTCGCGGAGGCATGGAACGACTCGACGCCGGCGTACACAGGCAACCTGACCCTTGGTGTTGGGTCCACACTTCAAATGGGTTGGACTACGTCTCGCCCCAACAGTTTCAACGCAATCGGTGGATCGGTCACAATGAACGACGGGTCGCAACTCCGTCTGCGACTGCCCGACCCCAATCCTGTCGTTCTGCCTAACATCACCTTGGCCGGAAATGGATCGATCGACCTCAGCCCCTCCACCTCGGCGCATCATAGAGCACGTGATTTTGACGGTGTCATCGACGGGACAGGCACGTTGACGGTCATTGGCAACAACAACAACACCGCTAACATTAGCGCCGCCAACAACGGGTGGTCAGGCGGCTTCATTGCAGATGCGATTGATAGCTGGCGTGTCCAGGTCGATGCCGCTGGTGCGTTTGGTACTGGCGACGTGACTATCAATGGACATGCTACGAATCCGGACCGCGGAGTTACGCTGCAACTTGACGTATTGGATGCGATCGATGATTCCGCAACCTTGTTTTTGAACGATGGGCGAGACCATCGCCGTACAGCTAAGTTAATCCTCAATGCGGGAGAAGAGTTCGTCGGTGGTTTTGTCGTCGATGGCGTTGAACTGGGTGTCGGTACCTACGATGCTAGCAGCGGGCTTCTCACGCCAGATGGCGACGCTTTGATCGCCGGTCCTGGAAGCATCACAGTCCTGCCCGCAGCCGCTGTCCCCGAGCCGGCTTCCATCGCCATTTGGTCGTTGATTGGATTGGGACTGGTGGGCTTTGGTGTTTATCGCCGTCAAAAGAAGTAGCCGAAGCTTCCCCGTCTTCAAATCCCGTCTTCAGCGGCGTAGGAAATAAGAATGTTTGTCAGAAGTCTCTACCAGCGATCAATGTTGGCTGCCTTCGCGGCGGCATCCGTTTTGATCGCAACAGCCTCCGCAAGTGCGCAACCGGAAAGCCAGCTTGGCATTCTTGATCTGGCGGCCAACGGCGGCATCAACCCCGCTACGGGGGCGGCCTGGGCACATGGCGATACGTACCGCCTGATGTTCACGACCAGCATGCGCACGCCCGCGACTTCGACCGATATCGCAACTTACAACGCGTTCGTTCAGAACGCCGCCAACAACAGCACGTCGTTTAGCAACCTGGGTGATGTTTCTTGGAGCGCGATCGCTTCGACGGCGGCGGTTGACGCCCGAGACAACACGGCGACGAACATAGGCATTAACGGACCTGGCGAGTCGATCTTTCTGCTTAACGGCTCTTCGATGGTCGCGGCCGACTACGCCGACATGTGGGGAAACAACAACAACGGCGATGTGAACGTCTACTTGACGGAGAACCTGACAACTCCGCCACAAGGAAACCCTCCCGGGTCCACCAACAATGCTTTCACAAGCGTCTGGACCGGCACGTACCGCTTTCCGTTCCCCGGCGATCCGTTGTACGGCACGGCGGATGGTCCGCTGGGCGATATCGATGGCGTTGCACGCGGTGGCCTGTGGGGAAACAACAACAACGGCACTCAGTGGATTCACCGGTTTGAGTTCGATACGAGCACCCAACTGCCACTATTCGCGCTGTCCGAACCACTCAACATCACCGACCCTTCGCTGGCGGCCGTCCCCGAACCGGCTTCGATTGCAATGTGGTCGTTGATTGGAATG
Source organism: uncultured Planctomycetaceae bacterium (assembly GCA_937967755.1). Taxonomy (GTDB): domain Bacteria; phylum Planctomycetota; class Planctomycetia; order Pirellulales; family Pirellulaceae; genus CALBTA01. The sequence goes on from CALBTA010000026.1 coordinate 10,178, forward strand.
GCTCTGGCCGGCTTTGGTGTTTATCGCCGGCGTCGGAAGAAGTAGGCGATCAATCGATCCCTTCTAACTCCCCTTTCTCAGGGGAGGAAATACTTGCGTGACAACACACCCGCGCGGTTGGGCTTGTGGCCCGGCCGCCGCGGGTGTTTTTTACGTTACCTTCGTAAAGATTTTGATTGTAGTAAATCGCGGTTTGGTTTAGCTTAAATGTCGTTCGCGCAAATTCTCGCGCTGGCAAACAGTTCGCTTGTACTTGATTTTCTTATCAGTTCCAGACCCAGGAGGAACCCGTATGAAAGTTCTACATTGCTGCATCGTGTCGGCGATGATCGGCGCGTTCTTGTTAGCAACAACGGCCAGCGCCCAGTTGATTACCATCGATCCGGCGACTGGAGTGATCGCATCGTCGGAAATTTCCACCTGTTGCGCCGACCGTGACCCGGCGGACATCGTCAACGGAAGCGGGCTCGTTCTCGGCTTACACGCCATTACACCGGGCAACATGTGGCTGCGCACCGGCAGCAGATTCGGCGGCGTCGACCCTGATCCGTTCGTCGTCTTTGATTTGGGCGACGTCCATACGGTCAACAGCTTCCATGTTTGGAACTACAACGAAGCGGCAGCGTTTTCCACCCGCGGCGTCAATGACGTTTCGGTCGAGTACGGCAACACCCCTGGCCTTGGTTCGACCGTGGGCGGTGTTACAAACTTTGCGCAAGCGCCCGGGGCCAACGGCTACGCGGGCGAGAACATCAGCGGTTTTCCCCCCTTTGAAGCGCGATTCATCAAGTTCGACATCGACACAAACCACGGCGACGCAAACACCTTTTACGGGCTGAGCGAAGTACAGTTCGACGGCGAAACGTCTGGCCCGGAACGGATCACTGGTGTGACTGCCACGGCAACCAGTGAGTTGGGTGGCGGTTTCAACCGCGTCGTCGGTAACCTGGTCGACAACGTCGGCCTGGACACGACAATCCCTGACGGCGCGCCCGGTGCGAGGGAAGGTATGTGGTTAAACAACGGTACGTTTACCACACCAAACGACCTCGAGCCTGAGGTGGATTTCAATCTCGGAGCCGTTGAGAACATCGGGGAATTGCACGTCTACAACTACAACGAAGCCACCAACGGACTGCATACCCGCGGCGTCAATGAACTAGAGATTCTGGTTTCCAACGACGACTTTGTGGCCGATATCCGATCATTGGGGCAATTCAATCTTACGCAAGCTACGGGGCTCGCCGGACTTGAGCCCGACATTTTTAATCTGGGCGGCGTCGAAGCTCAGTACGTAAGGTTTGACATCGCCAGCAACCACGGCGGTGACAATAATTTTGTCGGTCTCAACGAAGTGCAGTTCTTCCGAGCTGCCGCAGTTCCTGAACCAGCCAGCGTGGCCATTTGGTCGTTGTTGGCGTTGGGCCTGCTGGGGTTCGGTGCCTATCGCGCCAAGCGTAAGAAGTAGCCACCTATGGAACACTAGGGGAGAACCATTTGGCGTGACAACACACCCGCGCGGTTGGGCTTGTGGCCTGACCGTCGCGGGTGTTTTTCTGCGCCGTGGAACAAGTCTCCAGACTGGTTCGAAAGGAGCAGGCTCTTCTCCAATTCGAACAGGTCTGGAGACTTGTTCCACGGGGAAGGTTGGCTGTGGGACGCAGCCGAGGACGGGTTACAAACCCGTCCTACTTTGGGCGAGAAAAAAGTTTTGGGAATCTGTCAAGAAAAGTGTACCAATCACTTGACACGACAGTGGAAATGTGTATACTGTACGGCTGAATGGGTACGGTAGTCTTTCAAAGCCGTCGAAGTGATGCGGTTTAGGCAACGGTAATGTGTTCTTCGAGATACCGGGGAGAATGTACCAGCTACCCCCGAAATGTGCGATTTTGGTGCATTTGGAGCGGGATGCGGATCTCTGAGATTCCCATAAGGTGTTGCAAGAACACGACTTACGACGCCCGGCATTTCCGACGTCCCGCCGCAAATGTACCACGGGCAGCGAAAACCCGGTACACAGCGGCCGACATAGTCGCAAGCTGCGAGCTTGTGAACTGATGCGGATTGTTCATGACTGCGGCGGGGAAATGAAATGCCCGGCAGACAACCGAAGTGAACCTATCCAGCGAGCAAACTGGCAGCTTGCCGCTACGGGTTTTTCAGAACTCGCGTTGCACAAAGAAGTGCAACGCGCAGCGCTTTTGGGGCCCCCTGGCGACCATCAAAGTGTTGCACATAGGGCATCAATGCGCAGCGCGCGTGTTGAAAAACTCCACAGGTACAGGCAGCCTTGCCTGTTCCTGTAGCGTGAGTGAGGTAGACCGTTGAAGATGCGGCAGTGCGCAAGCCCTCTGGTGAGTCCCGTAACGTTGCCACTACCCGGAGGCGTGCGCCCCTCGGATTCCGCAAGGTGACAATCGCGTCGTGAATTGCATTGTTCTGCCGGGCACAGGCTGGCAGCCCGTACCAACGGAATGGAATCGCGTACCTGACAGGAACGATCATGCATTTATAATGAAACTCGCCATGAGCTGACCGCCGCGTGCGGACATTTTTCGGTGCTGACTTTAGACAACTTTCCTGCGAGGCTTTTTCTCATGAGAACGCTGTGCTTCGAATTACTGGCCCTCGCGCTTGCGCCAGCGCTATGGGCTGTAAGCATTGCGCAGGAGCAGGTTCGCGCCGAGGAGCCGCGCAAGCGGGTGGAACTGCCGGGGATCGTTATCGATTTGGAGAACCGGCTTGTCGATGTGGAGGGAACGATTCGGGTGACCGACGGCCCGCTTGAGCTGGTCGCCTGCACGAAGGATTCCAAGGAACACGAATCGATCGTCGCGGTCTCCGCCCGGCCGATGCATATCCATACGGCGTTGCTGCTGTTGGGCGCGACCAACGGCAACCCCGCGATGCGGCGGCCCGTTGACGAAGCGATGACCCGTTGGGAAAACGTTCCGCCGCGCGGCGACGCAGTGGAAGTGTCGCTGGTAGTGACAAGCGATGAAGGCAAGCCAGTCGAACGAGCGATCGGCGATTTTATACTGCCAACAGAAGGGCGCGTTGACGAAGTGGACGGTGAAGTGCTCGTCGCCCCCGAGACGCAGAAAGAAAACGCCGGCAAACCGCCAAAGAAGTTTTCGCACACGTTCGTTTTTGCCGGTTCGCTGCTGGTCGAAAACGGCCAAGGCCCGCGGCGCTACCTGGCCGACGAGAGCGGTGATGTCGTTTCCATTGCAACGTTCGGCGACGAGGTCCTTTCGCTGCCGTTCCACCAATCCCAAGCCAACGACTCGCTGTCGTGGCGGGCCAACCCGAAGACGTTACCTCCTGCGGGCACGAAAGTAACGCTTCGGCTGCGCCCGCAAAACAAAAATAAACGACCCACCAAAGATTCAGCGAAGGACCCGAAATAGGGGATGAAGCCATGCGACCGACGCCGGCCACATTACGTGCTTTGCTAACGCTCACCGCGGGTGCGCTGCTCGCTTACTTCAGTGCGACGCCGCTGTTGGCAGACTACAACTCTTCCAACATTCGCACGGTCGAGTGGTTGGTCGACCGCAGCGATGTGATTGCCGTGCTGGCAGCAGACGAAAAGGGCGGCGACAAAGCCGAACGGGTCGTGCATGCGTTCAAAGGCGACGCCGGGCGGATGGTGATGCCGCTGATCGAAGTGCGGGAGGACAACGCCGTCTACTACGGCCCCAACGGAAGCGGGGCGGCCAGACTGGTTTTCGTCCGCGGCGAATCGGGTCTGTTGCAAGCGGTGGAACTTGCCCGCCGCGTGCCAGGAGATTTTGTTCCCGACCTGCGCGATGTTTGGTTCGGAGTCGATCAGTACGGCGAGCTGCTGCTTTCCGAAGCGTCGCTGTTGAAAGCCGTCGCCGCGCGTGTTGAGGCGGGGCCTGGAGAGCCTTTGCCGATGGACCGCCGCACGAAAACGAACCAGCGGCTGGGTGCGGCCCATCCTTGGGGCGGAGCCGCAATTGCCGCGCCGGCCGATTTCGCATTGGAAACTACGAATGAAACCTATCGCCTGGTGGTCCCGTTCACTGTTGAGCGAAGAGAGCATTTCCAACAAGTGTTGCAAACCGGCACCGCGCCTGCTCGCATCCGCGCGATCGCCGAATTATCGCTGTTCGACGACAAAGCTGCCGCTGATGCGATCCGCAACGCAACGAAAGCGAAAGATGTCGTACCGGCCTTTCGCCCCGGTATGTGGGAAGGAAGCGGTCGATCCGATATTTGGGTAACGGCGGAGGACGTTCGCAAAGTGGCCCAAGACTCGCTGATGCCGCGCTCGCCAGAATGAACTTGTGGGTTATGCCGTTCGACTAGTCCACGACGCCCTTCGTTATTGAACTGAGTTTTGCAAAATGATTTCCACTTTACGAATCGCGTTGTCTGGCTTGGCTGTGATGTCGGCACTCGGGTCGATCGCCCAAGCTGAACCGAGCACGCAAGAGAACGCTGGGCGGCCGAACATCTTGTTCATTTTTGCCGATGACTGGGGCTGGGGCGATTTGTCTTGCCACGGCAGCAAGGTCTACAAGACGCCGAACCTCGACAAGCTGGCCGCGACGGGAACGGACTTTCACCGTTTCACAGTCGCCAGCGGCGTTTGCTCGCCCAGCCGCACGGCAGTGATGACGGGGCACTACCCGGCGCGGTACTGCATTCATCAGCACTTCGCTTCCGTCGAACATCACATCAAATGCGGCATGCCCGACTGGCTTCCACCCGATGCTCCCAGCTTGCCGCGTCTGCTGAAGGAAGCCGGCTACGCCACCGCGCATTTCGGCAAGTGGCACCTGACCAATGGACATGTTCCCGATGCGCCTGTGCCAACTGCCTACGGCTATGACGAGTCGGCCGTGTTCAACGGGCCTGGCCCACAGGTGAACGCGAACCCGACGAAAGAAGCACCAACCGCGACGCACAAAGCGATCGACTTCATCCGCCGCCACCGCGAGCAGCCTTTCTTCATCAACCTTTGGGTACACGCGACGCACACGCCGCACTACCCCACTGAGCGTTGGCTGAAACAGTTTGAACATTTAGAAAAGCGGCAGCAGGTTTACGCCGCGGTGGTTGCGGAAACGGACGAACGGATCGGGCAGGTGCTGGCCGTGCTCGATGAGTTGGAATTGGCTGAAAACACGCTGGTGATCTTCTCGTCCGACAACGGCCCGGAAAACAGCGGGCCGCGCAAACGCCAAGATGATGCCGCCACCGGTAGAGGCTTGGGCACGTTCTATTCCGTCGGCACGACGGGCGGATTGCGAGGCCGCAAGCGTTCACTCTTTCACGGGGGCGTGGGCGTGCCGTTTCTGGTCCGCTGGCTTGTCGTTGTTTCGACGGGAAAGAAAGATGTATCCACGTTCACCATCGCCGTCGATTTGTTGCCTACGTTCTGCGAGATCGCCGGCGCGGATTTACCCGAAAACTACCAAAGCGATGGCCAGAACATATTGCCTGCCTTGCGTGGAAAAGAGTTTAATCGCCGCCGGCCAATTTTCTGGCAATGGCACGGTGCCCGCCACGGCGAAAACTGGCCGCGATTGGGTGCTCAAGACGGACCCTGGACATTACTAATGAACGAAGACGGCAGCCGGGCCGAGTTGTACAATACGCTTGACGATCGCGGTCAAGCGAAGAACGTCTTTGACAAGCACCCGCAGATTGCGAAGCGATTGACCGGGCAAGTGTTCGCTTGGAAAAAGACCCTGCCAAATTCCCCTCCAGAAGGTTGTTTCTCGAAGTTGAGGAAACAACCGTAGTCACAAGCTGCCAGCTTGTTGACTGGTTCGGATGTTTTCCAGAACGCAGCAGTGAAGCAAGATTCGCGCTGGATATTGATGCAAGACCGTTCCAGCGGGCAAGCTGGCAGCTCGCCGCTACGAAGGCGCAATGAAACACCCGCGATTCTCGCGACGACGAGCCGGAGAACCGCGGGTGTGTTGTCACCAAGTTGGTGTTGCTTCGTTTACTTCTTTCGTCGAATCCGAATCCAGCCAAAGGCTGCCAAACCGACGCCGATCATCGACCAGATGGCGATGCTGGCCGGTTCGGGAATGACTTGTACTTCAAACGCGACTTCACCCAGGCCAACGCGGTCGCCACCGGGTGGGCTGATTCCGAAGAAGTTGTCCGTTGGGGTCAGTGCGACATAGCGAGCGGTGACAAGTTCATCAAACGGGTTGCTCTGCCGCGGCGAGGTATCTTGAATCGCGTCGAATGTTGGGTTGTAGGTAACGGAAGTTCCAAACCCTCCGGTTCCGTCCGCCTCGGTGGCAAATTCGAGGCTGAATTCGTTGGCACCGTTGGCGTTGGTATCCGCGTATCCCCATACGCTGATTTCGCCGAGCAAAACGTCCTCACCCAGATCGAAAACCAAGCGCGGTCCGGGGGTGGGCGTTGGGGCGAAATAGTCACCTGCACCGCCGTTGGGTGCGTTGGTTACCCAGGTCAGCGTGCTGGTCCGATTGTGCGGTTCGGCGGCGTCAAATCCCACACCGGCACCTTCGATCAAATTCACGGCAGGGAAGAAATCGGTGCCCGACGTGTCAGACGTGACTCCGGCGATGGTGTAGAAATCGGCCGCATGCACGAGGGAACCGGCCAACAGCAATCCCACTGCTAGGGTGGTAGAGACTGACTTCATGATCATTCTTCCGCTTAGTAAGTTCAAAGAGGGTTAAGCTAGGCAATTGGGATTATGGTTTCCAATTACGAACGATGCAATGGGAACGCAAAGAATTCCGCAAGCCCTGCTTCTGAACATCGAAATCGGAATCAATTTGGCGTTTCCAGCAATTGGTCCAGCCATTTGCGGGCGGCGGGCCGGAACGCCAAAATCCCTGGTCGTTCGATGAGCCGCGAGAGCCGTTCGCCAACTTCTCGGGCCTCTTTCTGTTGGGTTTGCGCCGCCAAAACGCGCGAGAGGAAATAGAGGGTTGTCCGCTCCTGGGGCATTTCAGCGGCTGCAGCTCGTAGAGTCGCTTCGGCCGCGTCCACATTTCCGTTGCGAAACTGGGCCCAACCCAAGGCGGTCTTAACCATGGGGCGGTCGGGTTGGCTCTCGGCTAGCAGCTTGATCACTTCCAAAGCCTGCGCCCGTTTCGCGGCATCTTCCTGCTCCGCCAAAGCAAGCGTAAGACTAACCGTCGCATCGGCTGAACTAGAACGTTCAGCGACTTGCCGGAACAACTCTTCGGCTTGATCGGTCTTTCCCAATTGCAATGCGATCAACCCGCTGTGCATTCGCAGTTCGTCACTTTCCAGTCCCAACTGCTTGGCTTTGGCAACGTGTCGTATCGCCTCATCGGCCCGGTCCTCATACATCAGGGCGATGCTGCGCTGGAAGTGAACGCGGGCATCGTCCGGCGCACGTTGCAGCGCCGTTTGAAACCAGGCGTCTGATTTTCGATAGTCGGCTGCTTCCACGCACATCACGGCCATCGAAACCTCCGGGCGGCTCATGCTGGAGTCTTGCCGATAGGCGATGTCAAATTGCTCAAACGCCTGCTTCGATTGCCCATCGCGAAATAGCATCATCGCCAGGCGATCACGAAGCGCCGCGTTCTGAGGCTCCGACTTCAGCCGTTGCTGATAAAGCCGGGCGGCCTGGCCCCAGTCTCGCCGCAACTCAGCGATCTTCGTTTGACCGCTGAGCAGTTCGGCCTGAAAGTAACCTCGCTGCGCTGCTGTCCAGTTATCGGGCAACTCGGCCTTCGCCGCGCGGTCGAACTGCAACATGGCATCCGTGACATGCCCGTCGAGCAGAGCAAGTTTCCCAAACATAAGGAACAGTTCGGGATGATCCGGCGAGGCAATCGATACCTCTTCCAGCAACCTTCGGCCTGATGGCAGGTCGCCTCACGAAAGCTACAACCGAGCCAGCATCAGCTCGGGCGGCGGCAAGTGGGGATGCTCGGCGTACGCGTCGCGAAGGTCTTCGCGGCATTGCGCAACTTCCCCAGCGACGAACGCGCGGTGAGCAAGTCGCATGTCGGGCAGGTTTTCCAACTCTCTGAGCGAACCAGCAGCGTTCGGCCGCTGTTCATTCGCCTCGGCCGAAGCGTTCGACGCGCGATCGACAAAATTTGGAGTGCCCTCGGACTCGTCGATGGGTGCGGCACCAACTGTGCCGGCAGCGAGGCCGGCCAACAGAATCGCCAAAACGCGGCGCTCAATACATCTAAGTCGAATCATAAGGCTTCTCCCGAGTAACAGCGTTCCGGCCAGAAGCCCATTATGCCATGCCTGCTCGCACTTGCCGGGCTGCGGCTGACATTATCTAGAATTCCCGCTACGCTGGACCGGTGATGGACGCCCGACCGATAGACGATGACGCCGCCTGGGAAGAATTGCGCGGGCAATGGGAACTGCGTGAGGGTACGGTTTATCTGAACCACGGTTCGTTTGGCCCGCCGCCAATCGCCGTTCAACAAGCGCGACGAAGCTGGCAGGCCGAGCTTGATGCGCAGCCGATGGATTTCTTCGTGCGGCAATTGGAAGGGCACTTGTTGAATGCCCGTCGGCGGCTGGCGGAGTTCGTGGGTACGACGGCAGAGAATCTGATCCTCGCCGACAATGCCACCTACGGAATGAACATCGTCGCCGAGAGCATACCGCTATCTGTCGGCGATGAAGTGGTTTTGACGGATCACGAATACGGGGCGGTATTGCGAGTTTGGGAACGTGCCTGTAGCCGAACCGGTGCAACGCTGCGCATCGTCGAGCTGCCGAAACGGTTCGAGTCGCCGGAGCAGGTGGTCGCCACGATCGCAACCGCGCTAACAGACAAGACAAAGCTGTTGGTCGTCAGCCATATCACGTCGCCAACGGCAATCACGTTGCCGGTGAAGGAGATGTGCGATCGCGCCCGCGCGCGGGATGTGGCGGTTTGCATCGACGGGCCACACGCCGTGGCGCAGCTGCCGCTGGACATTGATGCGCTCGATTGCGACTTCTATTGTGCAAGCTGCCACAAGTGGCTGTGCGCTCCGTTGGGAACGGGTTTTCTGTACGTTGACCCTCGACGGCAGGCAGACGTCGTTCCGCCGATTCTCAGTTGGGGGAAGTTGGATACGGAAGAGGGTCCGCAATCCTGGGTCGACGAGTTTGGTTGGCTGGGAACGCGCGACCCGTCGGGACTGCTGACAATTCCAACCGCGATCGAATTCCTCGAAGGCATAGGGCTAGACGCGTTCCGTGCACGCACGCATCATCTCGCTCAATACGCCCGCGCAAGGCTTGTGGATCTAACAGGCCTGGAGCCGACCGTTCCCGCCGACCAAGGGTGGTTCACGTCAATGGCCCACGTCCCCCTGCCCGACGGCGAAGCCCGGCCATTGCAAAAAGCGTTGTGGGAACATCATGGCATCGAAGTTCCCATCATCGAGTTCTCGAATCGCCGTTGGATTCGCGTTTCGTGCCACTTGTACACAACCAAGTGCGATATCGACAAGCTGGTCGCGGCACTGCGCCAACTTGTTTGACGAAGATCAGCGCGGAAAATTCTTCACAAAGTAGTCTTGCCACGTCGTGATGTGGTCAACCATTGTCTCCGCTGCTTTTTTTGAATCGCCCTTGGCGAGCGCGCCGAGGATCTGTTGGTGCTCTTGGAGCGCTTGCTTCAGCACTTTCGTATTCGTGCTCATCTGATTGAAGCCGCGGTGCAACAGCCGGTAGCGGGCGATGTCTTTCCATAACCGGCGCACCCCGGTGGCTCGAGCAATCGTGTCGTGAAATTTCTCGTCGTGGTTGATCCAACGCTGCATCCAATCAACGGCGTCGGGCGACCCCGCCAGGTAGTCGGCTTCCGATTGCAACGATTCCAGCGCCTGGTCGTCAATTGCCTTCGCCGCCAATTCCACCGCCCGGCCTTCGAGCAGCTTTCGCATCTCGAAAATCTCGAACACGTCGTCGCGAGTGAACGCGGCGACGCGTGCCTTGCGATTGACTTCCTGCTCGACCAGCCCGTCGTGGGCCAATTGCCGTAGGGCGTCGTGAACCGGCGTGCGGCTCACGTCCAACTCCTTCGCTAAACCGACTACACTCAACTCCACGCCTGGGACCATCTGACCTGAGACAATCGCCTCCAGCAGGGTTTCGTAAACCTTATCGCTGAGGGTCGTGCGTTCAATTGTTGGGGTTTGGAGAGGAAGAGCGGGCATTGAAACCCTCACATGCGGAAAAGAACGTCAAAAACATGCTACATGCACTGGGCTTTAAGTTTAGTCGCACCACGGCTCACCTGCAAGCAGTCGCCCCACCTGAAATTGGGGGCGAAGCTGCCGGAAACTAGATCCGTCAGAAGCCGTTACTGGGCACCTTTGGGCTGCGTTGTAATCGCCAGCGGGTTGCGGAACAGCTTCGTGACGACCGCTTGCACCTGATCGCTGGTCACCGCATTGACGCGGTCGGCGTAGCCGGCGTCGTAGTCGTGGCCCAGCCCGTACAGTTCATTCAGTGCCGCCTGGAACGCTTGTTCGCCGGGCGTTGTGTTTCGCAAAGCCTCGCCGGCGATCAGCTTTTGCTTCACGTTCTTCAGTTCATCGGCTGGGATTCCTTCTTTGCGAATCTCTTCAATGTTCGCCGAGATTCGCTGCACCACCTCGTCGGCCGTATCGGGCCGGGTTTGGGCCATAAACAGATAGTAACCCGGGGCCAGGCCGGTGATTTCGAAGCCGAACACGTAGTAAACCAACCGGGCGCCTCGCAGCTCTTCAAACAGCCGCCCTCCGCTTCCGCCGCCGCCGGTCAGCACGCCGCCCAGGACTTGCAGCGCCGCGCGGTCATCTTCGGCATGCACGCTGACCGAAGGGTAACTCAGCAGGACCATCGAGGTTCCTTCCTGCTCATTCTTTAGCACGCTCTTTTCAGCGGCATTGGCGAAGTGAACGTTCTTGTACTCCGGAAACTCCACTTCACTTTTCGCCTGCCGGCCGAAGCGGGCTTCGACCATCTTCATCGTCGCTTCGGGATCGACGTCTCCGTAGATGGCAACGACCATGTTGTTCGGCGCGAAGTAGGTGCGGTGGAAGTCGCGGCAGTCGGCGACGGTCAGCTTGCCCACGCTTTCGACCGTGCCTTGCACTGTGCGGCTGAACGGCGTGCCGTCGGGCAACTGCGTCGTCCAGTAGTCAAGCACTTCCGCCTGCGGGTTCGCGGCCCGGGCGGCGATGCGGGTGAGCTGTTGCTGCTGTTGCTTCTTGAATTCCGTTTCCGGGAACGTCGGGTGCCACAACACCTGATCGCAATAGTCGAACGCGGTGGCGAAATCGTCCTTCAACGTCGCACAGGTCAGGTAGCTCGAGTTGCGCTGGCTGCTTACGGCCATCGCGCCGCCGATGGAATCAAAATATTCGGCGATCTGCTCGGCGGTATACTTCTCGGTCCCTTTTTCCATCACGGCGGTTGCCAGCGACGCACGCCCGCTCTTTTCGTGCGTGTCGCTAAGGATGCCCGCCTTGACGAAGACCTGCATCGTCACCAGCGGCTGCACCGCGTGACGCTTGACCAACACGGTCAGCCCGTTGGGCAGCACTTTCTTGATCACATCCGATTCGGCCGCGGCCAGCGCACCTTCGCCGCCGCTGTTGTCTTCACTGCCGGTCGGAACGATGTAAACCGTGTTCTCCGTTTCCTGCCGGAAGTACCGTCGCGCCGCAGCTTGAATCTGCTCGGGCGTCACACGCTGAATGCCTTTTACATACTGATCATCAAACAGCGGATCGTTCGTCGACAGATAACTACGCCCAATGCTTTCCGCCTGATCTTGCACAGTTTGTTGGCCGAAGACATGTTCGGCCGCCTTCTGGCGTTTCACTTTATCCAGTTCCTTCTCGTCGGCCAATTCGCGCTTAAGCCGGCCGATTTCCTCG
>CALBTA010000027.1 GCA_937967755.1 uncultured Planctomycetaceae bacterium
GTAGAACTCAAAGCGGTAGAAGAGATCGCACCTATCCACAAAGCCCAACTGCTCACTTACCTGAAACTAAGCAAAAAGAAAATCGGACTACTGATCAACTTCAACGTCAAACTACTCAAGGATGGAATCATCCGTCTCGCAAACTAACATTCTTTATTCTCCGTGCTTCTCTGTGTCCTCTGTGGTAATTCACTACGTCCGCCATGAAGCTAACTAAGCATCGGCAGCGCACGATCGCCCAGATGAATATGACGCCGATGATCGACATCGTCTTCCTGTTGATCATCTTTTTCATGACCGTGACGCAAGTGTCGAAGATCAACAAGGAACGGCTCGATCTACCCGATCAGGCCGGCACGGCGGAACAGCCCGACGCGGCGATGACCGTCAACGTGCGCAGTGACGGAACGATGGTCGTCTCGGGCAAAGTCGTCAGCACGCCCGCGCTGGTCAGCATGGTCGCCGACGAAGTTGCCCGCCGCGGCGGCGATCCGTCGCGCGTGAAAATCGTCGTCCGCGGCGACGCGGCCGGCAACAGCAAAACCATGAACGACATTGTCACATCGCTGGGCAAGATCAACGTCACCCGCATCAACATGGCCGTCGAGGTTCCACAGTAGGCCAGGCAATCTAGCCGACAACCGTCATGCGAATCCCTAGTTCCACCACCAGCCGCGGCGACGGGTTTGATTCGACGACGATGACGCCGATGATTGACGTCGTCTTTTTGCTGCTGGTCTTTTTCGTTTGGACCGCGAGCATTTCGGCGATTGAGTACTTGCTGCCGAGCAACCTTTCCCCCGCCGCGGGTACGGAACAAACTACCGTCGAGCCGCCCCCGCCGCCCGACTTCGATCCGGTCGTGGTGAAGGTCGTTTGGCTGGGAGACCGCCCGGGTTGGATCGTCAACGGCCGGGCGGTGCGGCAATTCAGCGAAGTGCGCGATACGCTGGGCACGGTCGCCGAGATCAAAGCCGACCTTCCCGTCATTATCGACCCGGCCGGCGACGTGCCGCTGGGCGACGTGATCGATGTGTACGATCTCGCCAGGCTGGCGGGGTTCGAGAAGATTCAATTCGCCGCGTCCGAGGACGTGTGATGATCCGAAACGCAACTCATCTACACACTGTTAGCCGGGAGCCAACGGTTCGCGTAGTGCGACTGTTCATCCTCACTTGTGTGCTGCTGACAGTTTTCTGCCCAACAACGCGCGCTTCATCCTTCGACGACCGTTTCATCGCCGGCCTGAATGAGCGGCGCCTGTTTTCACTCTCGGCAGCGCATTGCCAAGAGCAACTGTCCCGGCAAGACCTACCGGCGGATGAGCGCATCGATCTGACCATCGCCCTCTGCCGAACCTATGCCCAGCATGCCTTGCATACCCCCCGGGCTCAGCGTGGCGAACTTTGGATCGCTGTTGCGGATACGGTCGCGGCTTTCCGAACGGCGGCCGGGGATGATCCGCGGGCGGTTTTGGTCGAGATGCAGCTTGCCCTCACGACGCTGGCGCGCGGCGAATTGGCACGCCAGGAAGCCGAAATCGGCGCGCCAGGCGCACCGTCGCTTGATGAAGCCCGACGTGAATTGCAAACGGCCGTTTCGCAGTTGAACGACGTCGGCGATCAAACTGAAAAGTTGTTGCGGACCGTCGGCCGCAATGGCCGCGATGCCGCTCTAAGCGAACAGGAATTGATTTCCCTGCAACGCAACATCGCCTACCAGCAAGCCCGGGCGTTGAGGAATCAGGCCCTGTGTTACGCCGCCAAGTCGCCGGAGCGCAGCGACGCGCTGTTGCGGGCGTTGGAGTTGCTGGGGCCGATCGCCCAATCGCGAACAGCCGATGGGCTGGTGTGGGACGCCCGCATCGATGAGATCACCTGCATTCGCCTGCGCGAGCGGTTGCCTGAAGCTCTGGGTAAGATCGATGCGTTGGTATCCGCCCGCCCGCCGTCGAAGATACAACTTCTCGCCCGGGCCGAGCGTGCGCGGATCTACCTGGCCGCGAAACGCCCTGAAGATGCGTTGGAGATTTTGAAAGAGGGCCGCACTATCGGCGGGCGGACATCGGCCCAGCTTGATCTGACGCACGTGGAAACTTACATCGCACTTTGGAAGCAGGCCGCCGACAACAAACAAACCGAAACGGCCCAGCAGTGGCAAGACCAGGCGGCCGCAACGGTGCAGGCAATGGAGCAACTTTATGGCCCGTATTGGACCCGGCGGGGCGAAATGTTGCTGGCCGCGTCGGCCGGCAGTTCGACCGCGCCCAGCGGCAACTTGGAAGTTCTGATTCGGGCCGCGAAGAACCATTACTTGCGGAAGGAGTTCGACGAGGCGGTCGGGGCGTACGATCGCGCAGGCGAAGCGGCGACGGCCTCGGGCGATGACAAGCGGGCGTTCGATCTGCATCACGCGGCCGTGTTGATCCGACGCCAGCGCAATCAGCAAGAGGACGCTGTCGCCAGCGGCCGCAATTTGGCGCTCGCCTTTCCGACCGCGCCGAAGTCCGCGCTCGTTCACTTGCAGGCGACGCTCGACGCCGCACAACTCGCCCGCGATGGAACCAGCCAATCGATGGACCGTTACATCGCGTTGTTGGCGGAACACATTCAAACCTGGCCGGCGGAAGACAGCGCCGACAAAGCCCGGCTGTGGTTGGCGAAGCTGAAAGAGCATCGACAAGAATGGTCCCCGGCGCTGGATGCGTACCGCGGCGTTTCGGCGGGCGATGACAAGCAGTATTCCGCGTCGATCGACGGGGCAGCCCGCTGCTATAGCCAATTGCTTTCACAGCTACGCACCTCGGGCGAGCCGACCGAAGGGCCGGCAGATCGGGCGGCTCGGTATTTCGAAAACATCTTGCTCGGCGGCGATACCCGCTTGCCCGAACGCTTCGCGCCGATTGATCGTCAGGCGGCTTTGCACGCGGCCCGGCTGCGATTGCAGTTCACCGCCAACGGATTCACCTCGGCCCAAACGCTTCTGGAAGCCGCCTTGCGCGATTCGCAATCGGCCGACGCCCAGTGGAAAACCGAAGCCAACGCCCTGCTGGTTGTCGCCCAAGCGGGTGCGGGCAACCGCGATTCGGCGGCGCGAACGTTGGCCCAACTTTCCGGCGGGTCGGCGGCACGGCAGTTGCAGTTGCTCGACGGTTTGCGCGACGTGGCTTCGCGCAGCCAGCCGGCAACGCAGCGCGAGTTGGCCGCGTTGCAACTGGAAGTCGTCAACCGCTTAAAGCAAAACGCCGGCCAGCTAACACCTGCTGAACGCAAAGGGTTGGAGATTGCCGAAGCCCAAGCGCTGGCGGCCGACCGCCGCCGCAGGGACGCGACGAATGCATTCGCCCGCTTGATCGCCAAATACCCCGACGACGCGCTGATCGCCCGTGGGTATGCAGAAATTCTTTCAGAAGCCGACGACCGCGAAACGCTACTGCAAGCCCGCGACGCCTGGCGGAACGTACTCCGCCGCACTCCGCCTGACACGCCCGCCTGGTATGAAGCGAAGTACGCCACCGCGCTGGCCAACTACCAAGTGGGCGACCGTGAAGCGGCCGCCAACATGATCCGTCTGCTCGCCACCGTGCAACCCGAGATGGGCGGGGTAGAGATGAAAGCGAAGTTTGCCGAGTTGCTTCAGAGATGTAGGTCGGGTTTGTAACCCGACCATGAAGACGGGTTACAAACCCGTCCTACGGAGAAGCACTAGGCGGCTTTTAGCGGGCGGGCTTGTTGGGCCCAGTTGATCCAGTCGGATACTTCGGCGTGGTCGGGGGCTTTGCCGGAGCGGATGATCCGTTCCCCTTGACTGGTCGCGGCGAACGCTTCGGTTTCGGCGAGCAGCCTGTTCACATCCGCATCGGCGACCGCGTCCACATGGTCGTAACCGCAGGCGACCAGAATCTGTGCGTCGTGCCCGCGGATCTGCGGAATGCGACACGCCAACGTCGCCTGGGCTTGCCATTGGCCGAGCACATCGGGCGTGATGTGACGGGCGTTGATCCTGGCCGCCGCGGAAGTTGGGTCGAGCGCCAGCAAATCGGACACGGTTTTCGCGCCGATTTTGTTGAACCGTTTAGCGGTCTTATTGCCGATCGACGGCGCGTCCACAATCGGGTCAGAGACACTGAGGTAAAAACGCAACGGCTTGGAAACCGGAGCATCATTCGCTTCTTCTGCCGCTTCTTCAGGGTTCTGCCGTTCGTCTCGTTCATTCTGTTCCTCAATTCGATGCGCAGCATCCACCGCTTGCGGCTTCGCCAACGGCTCTTCAGGAACTCCCGTTTCCACCACCGGCATCGGCAAGATCGACTTGGCCGGTTCTTCTGGGGGAACCTCCTTTTCCGCAATTGGCTGGGAAGTTTGGCGTTGCGGTTGCCGCTCTTAAACGACTGGTTCGGCAA
>CALBTA010000028.1 GCA_937967755.1 uncultured Planctomycetaceae bacterium
CACCTGCGGTCAGCGGCGACGCGATGTTTGTTCGCAGCGAAAGATTTCTGTGGAAGATTGGGAAATGAAGCCGCAGAAAGGGGCGCTCACGACCACCCCGCGCATTATTCCGATCCTGCACGCGGTGGCTGCCCTCGTGCTGGTTGCATGGTTCGCGCTGATCGTCGCGTGGCCGTGGCTGGCCCCAGCCGGCGTGGCAAACGGCTGGACGAAATCGGTCGAAGGACTGTGCCAACAATTCTTCTGCCACCGCATGCCGGGACGAAGCCTGGCGATCGGCGGCTCGCCACTGTTGGTATGCGCCCGTTGCACGGGAGTGATCGCCGGCTATTTGCTGGGAGCGTGCGCGGCATTGGCGGGGGCAGAGCGGTTGCCCTTTTGGCGAATTCCCATTGCCATCATCCTGATCGCATTGATGGGCGTCAGTTGGTTTGCCGGGTGGATGGGCTGGGTTTCCGAATCCTGGCACTGGGAACGGGTCCTCGCGGGGGCTTTCGGCGGGTTGGGCGGGTACATTTTGATCGCCCGCTGCGTTGTTCTTTTTGTAAACTGGATACAGCGCCGCAACGTCACTCCAACCAAGAGCGCACCCGCATGAACCGACGCACAACGCTGATCGCACTGCTAACCGCCGCTTGCGGCTTCGCCTTTCCACTTCGCGCGGACGAACAACCGGCAACGAAGATCTTGCTCTGCTACACCAAGCCTGATCACCCTTACGCCACGCACATGTACCAGTTCGAATGCGAGCTGCTCGCCAAGTGCTTGCGGCAAACCGACGGCATCGAAACGGAAATCGTGCAGGATTGGCCGGAAGACGAAGCGGCGCTCAAGGGTGTGAAGTCCATCGTCTATTACTCCCGCCCGGCGGGAGACATCGTGCTGCATCCCTCGCGGCGCGACAAATTCCGGCAACTGATGAACGACGGCGCAGGGCTGGTCTGCATCCATTGGGCGACTGGTTCCAACGAGAAGAACGCACCCGACTGGACCGCGGCGTTGGGCGGTTGGTTCAAGCGCCCGCCATGCGGGTTGAAGACCACCAAAAGCCGCCTGGTGCAAGCCGACCCGAAACACCCGGTTTCGCGCGGGTGGGAAGATTACGACCTGCGCGACGAATTCTATTTGGACCTGCGGTTTCACGAAGACACGCAGCCGCTGATGACGGTCGAAGTCGACGGCAAGGAGCAAGTCGTCGGCTGGGCCATCAAGCGCAAGGGTTCGCGAGACGGCCGTTCGTTTGGTACCACGCTGGGGCATTTTCACGATAACTTTGCCATCGAATCGTTCCGCCGGGCGATCGTCAACGGCATCCTATGGACCGCCCACGTCGAAGTGCCCGAAGGCGGCGCACCGGTGAAATTGGAAGCAGCCGATTGGACACTCCCGCCCAAGAATTGAAACGCCCGGCCGCGCCGTGGCCTTGGCGGAAACTGACCGACGTGATCGGGCTTGATCCCCGCTCGCTGGCGGTGTTTCGCATCGGCCTGGGGCTGACGCTGCTGCTGGACCTGGCGATTCGCTCGATGGACGTCCGGGCGATGTACTCCGGCGACGGCTTCTTGGAAATGGAACGCTCCATCAAAATGTCCGGCCCCATGGGCTGGTCGCTGCATTGGATCTCTGGCGAGCTGTGGTTTCAATCGCTGCTGTTGGCGGCCGCCGCCGTGCTCGCTACGGGCGTGGTCTTGGGGTGGCGGACGCGGTGGATGGTGATCGGCTCGTTCGTTCTCCTGGCGTCGATTCATACTCGTAACCCGGTCATTCTCAACGGCGGCGATGGGTGGGTGCGGGCGATGTTGTTTTGGGCCATGTTCCTGCCGCTGGGCAGGGTTTGGTCGCTCGATGCGCGGCGGCTGACGAACAAGGGGCGTCCGCCACCGCTGAAGCCGGTTGTTTCGATGGCCACTTTTTGTCTGATCGTGCAGTTGTGTGTGATCTATTGGTTCGCCGGGACCGCGAAATTGAATGAGGTCTGGCTCGGCTTCGACGCCAAGGAGGTTTGGCAAGACCCGTCCAAGATCACGTCGATCTCGCTCGGCGGCAGCGCCATGGAAAGGGCGCTGCACTACGACATGTACGAAAAGCCGTTGGCAGGCGTTTTGCTCCACGCCCCTTGGCTGCTGCGCGTCATTTGCCTGGGCACACTGTTTCTCGAAATCATTGGCCCTTGCCTGCTGTTCATTCCCTTCCGCACGCGTTGGTGGCGGCTGATCGTCGTGGCGTCGTTCGCGCTGCTTCACATCGGCATCGAACTGACGCTGCACGTCGGCATGTTCACGTGGATTTCGCTATCGGTCTGGGCGGCCCTGTTGCCGGCGATGGTTTGGGAATCTTCACTGGTGCGTCGGTTAGCACCTTGGAAAGCTGGCCAGCCGTCAGGAGGTGCTCGCAAGCCGATGGGTGAATTTGTGACGTTGCGCCAATTCATTTCTTACTCCACAGTCCTGATCGCGGTAGTGCTCGCTCACGCAATCTTCTACTGGATTTGGGGAGGCGAGTGGACCATCCACTGTTGCTTGATTTGCGTTTGGGCCGTGTCGCTAGGAATTCACATTGGCAGTTCACCAAGCGTCAGCGTGCGGCGAATTCACAACGCCGTCACGAGTGTCTCGTTGGCGATCATGGTAAACCTTGCCCTTGTCACTTTCTTTGCGGTCGCTATGGCGTGGAATTTCTCTTATTCGTTTGAAAAGGACGACAAGACCGAGATTCAGCGTTTCCTCCGCCCCGTCGCCAACACCATGATGCTTCGGCAACGCTGGAATATGTTCAGTAAACCGGTCGAGACCGAGTCGTGGTTCGTTTATCGGGCCGAGCTGACCAGCGGCGAAGTGGTCGATATTCAACTGAACGGGCAACCGGTCAGTATGGAGAAGCCGGCCGATCTCAGTTCGAATTACGCCAACCACCGTTGGCGAAAGCTGCACGTCAACCTGGCCACCAAGCGGTTCAAGCGTTACCGCGAGCCGGTCGCCGATTACCTTTGCCGGCGCTGGAACGAAACCCACGGGCCGGACCAGCAGATCGAAACGTTGAAACTGTACAAGCTGACCGAAAAGAAAGGTTCCGCCGACGAGTGCAGCAGCGCCCTCTGCCTGACCATCACGCCCGATCCGCAGCCGCCGGAATCCGACAACGAAGAAGATAGTTCGGCCGACGAGAGCCTGGCTGCAACGCGGTAGCATAGCGGAAGGGGTAGTACGGATTGACAATCCGTGCTACCCCCTGCCGGGTAACTTGTGTGAATGGACTCTGCGATGAACCGCGACGACGCCATCGATCAGCTCCGCGATTCGTCGCGAACGTGGGATATGTTGGTGATCGGCGGCGGCGCGACGGGCTTGGGCGTGGCGGTTGACGCCGCGTCGCGCGGGTATTCCGTTGCGCTCGTCGAACAAAGCGACTTCGGCAAGGGTACTTCCAGCCGCAGCACGAAGCTGATCCACGGCGGCGTGCGGTATTTGCAGCAGGGCAACATCTCGCTGGTTCGCGAAGCCCTGCACGAGCGAACGATCTTGCGAACCAACGCTCCGCACCTGGTGCGGCCGTTGCCGCTGGTGCTGCCGACGTACCGCTGGGGCGAGCGGACGTACTACAGCGTCGGCCTGAAGATGTACGATTGGCTCGCCGGCGGGCATCGGATGGAGCGGTCGCATTGGCTCAGTAAGGATGCGACCGTCGCGGCGCTCCCTACGATTAACGCCGACGGTCTGCGCGGCGGCGTGCAATACTCCGACGGCCAGTTTGACGACGCCCGGCTGCTGATCAACCTGGCGCAAACCGCTGCCGAACAAGGCGCGGCGGTCGCCAACCACGTTTGCGTCACGCGGTTGCAAATAGACTCCTCGGGCAAAGTCCACGGGGCGACCGCGTGCGACGAGGAGTCGGGCGAAGAGCTTCCCATCAACGCTCGCGTGGTCGTCAACGCCACCGGCCCATTTGTCGATGGGGTGCGCCGCATGGCCGATGCGGAAGCGGAGAAAATGATCGCCCCCAGCCAAGGGATTCACCTCGTTCTGGACCGCTCGTTCCTGCCCGGCGATTCGGCGTTGCTCGTTCCGAAAACCAGTGACGGCAGGGTGCTGTTCGTCATTCCTTGGCATACCGAGGCCGGCGGCGGCGTGGTCCTCGCCGGCACGACCGACACGCCGATCGACGACGCGACGCTGGAACCACGTCCGCAAGAAACGGAGATTGAATTCGTCCTCGAAACGCTCGGCCAGTACCTGACGAAGAAGCCCAACCGCGATGATATTCGCAGCACTTTCGCCGGCATCCGCCCGTTGGTAACGCGCGGCGGCGGCGGAAAGAACACGTCGAAACTTTCCCGTGACCACACCATCGACGTTTCCACAGCCGGGCTGTTGACGATCACCGGCGGGAAGTGGACGACTTACCGGAACATGGCCGAAGACTGCGTCGACCGCGCGGCCGAGCTTGGCGATTTGCCCAACCGCGAATGCCGCACGAAGCAGTTGAAAATTCATGGGTATCAGCAGGTCGAAGTTGAGCACGCCAACGATTTTGGCCCGCGCTGGTACTACGGGGCCGATGCCTCTGCGGTGAACGATCTCGCCCAAGCTGAGTCGCTTGATGCGAAGATTCATCCCGACTTTCCCTTCCGGCGCGCTGACATCGTCTGGGCAGTTCGCCACGAAATGGCCCGCACGGTCGACGACATCCTCGCTCGGCGAACGCGGGCACTGCTGCTCGACCCGCGCTCGGCGATCGCATCCGCGCGACAGGTTGCCCAGTGGATGGCGGAGGAACTCAATCGCGACTCCGCCTGGGTTGAATCGCAAGTCGATGCGTTTGAGAAAATCGCCGCCGGTTACAAGTAGGACGGGTTTGCAACCCGTCTATCGAACTGCGTATTCGTGGACGGGTTACAAACCCGTCCTACGCCAACTTGGCGCACTCCTCGTGCCGAAAGCAGCCCACCAGGTGGTCGTTTACCATCCCGACCGCTTGCATGTGGGCGTACATGATGGTGCTGCCGACGAATTTGAAACCGCGGCGCTTCAGATCCCTGCTAAGTGCATCGGACTCCTTCGTGGTGACAGGCAGTTGCTTGCTCGTCTTCCAGCGGTTTTGCTTCGCCTTCCCGTCGACAAATTCCCAAATGTAATCGTTGAACGTGCCGTACTCTTCTTGCACAGCCAGAAATGCCTGGGCGTTGGTCACGGCGGCATGAATTTT
>CALBTA010000029.1 GCA_937967755.1 uncultured Planctomycetaceae bacterium
CCTGATCCCAATCGTCGATCCCCAGGCCGCACTCGCTGGCCATTTCCATCGCCCGCTGGGCGAACGATTCGGGGTAGATCTCACCCGCCGGCCCGTTGACCAATCGCCGCGCGAAGTTGATCGACTCACCCAGAATTCCGCCTGAAGTTAGTGCACCGTCGCTGGCCGTCGCCCACAACGTTTCGCCCGGCGGGTTCAGTTTCTTTTCTTTGCGGAAGATGTCTTGGCCTTGCGGGCCGACGATCGACCCTGCCACTGCCGCTTCCACCAGCCCGTCGTCCCAGCCCGCGCCCAAATAGAACGCGACTTTCTCACGCTGGCTGCCGGCCAAACTTTTGGCCGCGGCCGCGGCGCAGCGGAAGGCCGTTTGGCGGTTTATCTCATCACGCTTGCCCAGCCCCAAAATTAAAACGTGCGGAGCCTGAATCCCTTGCGCAGCCAACAGCGAAGCGGTTTTCAGCTTCTCGGCCTTCACTTCGCCGACTTCGACTAACCGCGTGATTGCGCCGCCAGAGGCCGCGTCGACCTCCAACGCGGCCCCGTCCAGGGCTTCATCTTCGTACAGACCAACAACAACCGCATCGGCATCTATTTCTGTGACTTTTGTTTGCGTTGGCGAAAGCGTCAAGGTCAGGCTCCTAAATTGCGAAGGCATTTGAATAAGCATGTATCGTAGCGAACTGGCTATCCCTCTCCCAGCGGGCAGCGCAATCGACCTTTGCGAAAGTTTTCTTCATCGTCCTCGTACTCGTCCTCGTTTTTTCGTCCTCGATGCCTGAAGGCTGACGCACCCATCGAGTACGAGAAAACGAGGACGAGAAGACGAGTACGATTGATTCCCGACTATTCAATCTGAGTGTTAATGTCCGCACCCGAGAAGGCTTCGTCGCCGTGGGCTGTGCGATGCGATAGGATGTACTCGACCAACTGTGAAGTTCGAAACTCCGCAATCCGCATTCCACAATCCGCAATTGAAACACACCACTCTTCGCCAATGCGTCGACGACTTGCAGCGGCATGGCCATCTGGTTGTGCTGGAAGACGAGATCGATGCGCACCTCGAGGCCGCCGAGATCCATCGCCGGGTCTACCAGGCAGGCGGCCCGGCCGTTCTTTACGCGAACGTGAAGGGATGCAAATTTCCGATGGTGTCGAACCTGTTCGGCACGATCGAGCGGGCACGTTTCATGTTCCGCGATACGTTGGATTCCGTCCGCCGGTTGATTGAACTGCGAATCGATCCCAACGAATTTTGGAAACGGCCGACCCGGTATTTCAAAGCCCCGCTGTCAGCGATCAGTATGTTGCCGAAGAAGGTCAGCCGCGGCCGGGTGATGGCCAACGAAATAGCGATCGCCGATTTGCCGCAGCTTCAATCGTGGCCCGACGACGGCGGGGCTTTTATCACGTTGCCGCAAGTTTACACCGAGAACGCCGAACAGCCCGGCTGGCAACATTCCAACCTGGGCATGTACCGCGTGCAACTCTCCGGCGGGCAGTATGAAACGAATCGCGAAATCGGGCTGCACTATCAAATCCACCGCGGTATCGGCGTGCATCACGCGGCCGCATTGCGGCAACGGAAGCCGTTTCGCGTTAACATCTTCATCGGCGGAACACCGGCCATGACGCTCGCCGCCGTGATGCCGCTGCCCGAGGGCATGAGCGAACTGGGCTTCGCCGGCGCGCTGGCCGGGCATCGCATTGGGATGATCGATGCCGGCGAAGCGATACCGATTTACGCCAATGCCGACTTCGCAATCACCGGCACGGTTGATCCCGACAAGCAGCTTCCCGAAGGCCCTTTCGGCGACCACCTGGGCTATTACAGTTTGGCTCATGACTTCCCTGTGCTGCGGGTGGAAAAGGTCTATCACAAGGACGATGCGATTTGGCCGTTCACGGTCGTCGGCCGCCCGCCGCAGGAAGACACGATCTTCGGCGAGTTGATTCACGAACTGACCGGCCCGATCATTCCGACCGTCATTCCCGGGGTGCATGGTGTGAATGCCGTCGATGCTTCCGGGGTTCACCCTTTGCTGCTGGCCATCGGCAGCGAACGTTACACGCCGTACAACGAGGTTCGCCAGCCGGCCGAATTACTCACCCAGGCCAACGCGATTCTCGGTCAAGGGCAAATGTCGCTCGCCAAGTATCTGTGGATCGCCGCCCGCGATGACGACTCCCAGTTGAACGTCAACGACATTCAATCGTTCTTCACACACATTCTGCGGCGCGTCGATTGGCGGCGCGATCTCCATTTCCAAACGCGGACCACCATCGACACGCTTGATTATTCGGGCAGCGGTTTGAATTCTGGTTCGAAAGTAGTCGTCGCCGCCGCCGGCCCGCCGATTCGTGAACTTTCGAGCGAGTTGCCTGTGGAGTTGCAACTTCCCGATGGATTCAACGATCCGCAGGTTGTGTTTCCCGGAGTGCTGGCGGTCAACGGTCCCCAAAGTCGCGCAGCGACAATCGAACCCTCTCCCCCTGGGAGAGGAAAGGGTGAGGGCTTCGACAATCACGCAGCGATTGAAAAGTTCTGTAGTTCCATCAACAAAGATCATCCCCTCAACCGCTTCCCGCTGATCGTCATCGTGGACGACAGCGAGTTCACATCAAAGTCATTGAACAATTTCCTTTGGGTCACATTCACCCGCAGCAACCCGGCCGCCGACGTCCATGGCATCGATTCGTTTACCGAACAAAAACACTGGGGGTGCCGCGGCTCGCTGGTCATCGACGCCCGGGTCAAATCGCATCTCGCCCCGCCGCTGACCGAAGATGCCGAAGTGACCAAAAAAATCGACGCCCTGGCCGCCCGCGGCGGACCGTTGAGTGAGTTTCTGTAATGCACCAGAGCATGCTTTTTGACGGGCGCACCAGTTCTACCGCGGATTGAGCAAGCGGGTGTTCGAATTTAGAATCGCGTAGAGTGCGGCACTGAAGAGATCAATCGAATATGCCCAACTGGCGAAAACTGTACCCTTTTTTTTCGAATCATCTGGCCGTTGAAGGGCAGTCGCTGCACTACGTGGATGAGGGTTCTGGTGAGACGCTGTTGTTTGTGCATGGCAATCCGACTTGGTCGTTCTACTGGCACCCGCTGATCGAGGCGTTCAAAGCGACGCACCGCTGTGTGGCGGTCGATCATATCGGCTGCGGGCTGAGCGATAAGCCGGTCGATTATCCTTACACGCTCTCGACGCACGTCGCTAATTTGCACAACTTCGTGGAATCGCTTGACTTGCAAGAGGTGACGCTGATCGCGCACGATTGGGGCGGGGCGATTGGATTGGGTGCGGCGTTGAAATCGCCGGATCGCTATTCGCGGATCGTGCTGATGAACACCGGAGCGTTCCCGCCACCGTACATTCCGTGGCGAATTCGGGCTTGCCGCATTCCGTTGTTGGGCAAGTTGGCGGTACAGGGGATGAACGCGTTTTCGCGGGCGGCGTTGACGATGGCCACGGAGAAGCCGGCCAACATGACAGCCGACGTAAAAGCCGGGCTGCTCGCCCCGTATGACAATTGGGCCAACCGCACGGCCGTTTACCATTTCGTGAAAGACATTCCGGCGTCGCCCAAACATCCGACATGGCAAGTGCTGAAGGAGATTGAAGAATCGCTGCCGACGTTCGCCGATCGCCCCGTGCAACTGGTTTGGGGCATGCGCGACTGGTGTTTCCGCCCGTCTTGCCTTGAGCGTTTCCAAGCGATTTGGCCTCATGTGAGCACCGAGAAGATCGACGACGCGGGGCATTTCGTCGTGTTGGATGCTCCGGAGCGCATCGCGGCGACGCTGACGGAGTTTTTCGCCCGGCACCCTTGCGAATCGATTCATTCGCCAGAGTAGACCGGGCTTGCAAAATTACCCCCATTCATGGACAGGTTACGAACCCGTCCTACCTACAGTTGGCAGCGATGTTCGAAAGCGGAAGTTCATCTCTAAGCATCGGTCAATGCGCCACGTTGGCGTGTTTGCTGGAAGTGAATGCGCCGAAGGTTGGTAACGTTCACCGAGGTGCCGACTTTGACGATGCGACCCTGAACGACTTCGCCGCCAGCGCCGTTGCGATGGGTGGAGTGCTAGACCAATGCAACGGATGGGGAGTTGGGGCGATCGTGCTGGATTGCGTGAAAGCCACCCGGCGAGTATGCGATACGAATACAAATCTGGGAACGGTCTTGCTGATCGCGCCGTTGGCTTCTGTCGGACGAGAACAATCTTTGAGAACCGGCATGAGCGATGTGTTAAAATCGCTGACGCCAGATGATGCCGAGGCGGTTTATGCGGCGATCCGGCTCGCCAACCCCGGCGGGCTTGGCGATGCGGAACAGTGGGACGTTGGTTCAGCCGCGCCGGAATCGCTATTAAAAGCGATGAAACTGGCTGCCGATCGCGACTTGGTCGCCGGCGAATATGCCACCGAGTATTCGTTGACCTTTAACCGCGTTGTGCCGGCGATCACGGGCGGTGTGGAAAGCGGACTAGGGTTGCCCGCAGCAATCGTTCAAACGCAAATCGGGTTGCTCGCCGAATTCGGCGATAGCCTGATCGCCCGTAAGTGTGGCGATGTAATCAACCATCAAGTTCAAGCCCGTGCGGAAAGGGTATTGCAAGCTGGCAAACCGTCCGATGAAGCCTACGCCGCGGCACTTGCCGATTTCGACTTCTGGCTGCGCAGTGACGGGCGGCGTCGCAATCCCGGCACCACGGCCGATCTAATTGCCGCCGGGTTGTTTGTTTGTCTTCGCGACACGCTGATCGCCCCGCCACTGGGATAGCGTTAGAATGACGGAATGAGCGAGACCTACCACATTCGGCTGGCGAAAGATTATTTCGTCTTCAGCGCTGCCCACTTCATTACGTTCAACGGCGACGTTTGCGAGCGACTACACGGCCACAACTATTTGGTGCAGGCTGAGATTTTCGGGCAGCTCGACGAGAACCACTACGTCGTCGATTTCATCGCCGCCCGCGATGCATTGCATGCGATTTGCGTGGAACTGGATCACCACATGCTGCTGCCCACCACCCATCCGTTGATCCAAGTCACCGAGAACGAACAGGAAATCGAAGTCACCTTCGAAGATCGCCGTTGGGTTTTCCCGCGCGGCGATTGCATCTTGCTGCCGGTGGCGAACACCACGACGGAGTTGCTGGCAAAGTTCATCGGCGAGCGCCTACTGGCGGATTTTCAAGCCCGCGGCACACCACTGGGCCGAATACGCATCGCCGTCGACGAGAACCACGGGCAATGGGGCATCTGGGAGAATGCCGCAGAATAGACAGCATGTAAAACGGTCACTCTAAGAGTGCCCGCCCTACGGAGAGCGACGCCACTTGAGGCTTTACCCCAGATCGTCCGGAAAATCTTCAGCCTTATCCCCGAAATCCCGATACTTCCCAATACACCACGTTCGACTTTTCGCATTCGGTAATTTGGGCAACTTGAGGTTCTCGGGAACTGGCCATGCTTTCCGCCGGCGGTACGGTAACGAACTTGCAAAAAGCGGCCATTATGTTGGCCAGCTTGCCGCAGGACGAAGCGATCAAGCTGATCGGCCTTTTGGATGACGATCAGGCCAAGGCGGTGACCATTGAGATGGCGGACTTGGGCCGCATCCCCGGCGATCTTCAGAAGAGCGTCTTCAGCGAATTCGAAAAGGCAGACCCCAACGCCTTCAGCGGCGAGCATGGCGGTGCGGATAAGGCGCTCGCGCTGTTGAGCAAGGCGAAATCCGGCTCCAAGCGGATGTTGGACGACGTGAAGCAGTCGATCGACGCGATGCCGTTCGGCTTCCTGCGGCGAACCGATCCGCAAAACATGATGACCTTCATCATGGACGAACATCCGCAGACGATTGCGTTGATCCTTTCGCACCTGCCGCCGGCGTATGGGGCAGAGATCATCGGCGGGTTGCCCAGCGACCGGCAACTGGCGGTCATTCGCCGCATCGCGAACATGGGGCAAACCAACCCGGCCGTTATCAAGGAAGTCGAACGCGGGCTGGAAAGCCGGATGGACAGCCTGATGAGCCAGTCGTTCGAAAACGCCGGCGGCGTGCCGTCGGTGGCTGAGATGCTGAACGTCACCGATCGGGCAACCGAACGGGCGCTGCTGGAAAACCTTGCCCAAGAAGACCCGGATCTGGTCGAAGAGATCCGCCGGCTGATGTTCGTGTTCGACGACGTCGCCCGCCTGAGTGACAAAGACATTCAGTCGGTGCTGAAGAACGTCGAGAGCGCACAGTGGGCAATGGCCCTGAAAGGGGCGAAGGACGAATTGCGTGACAAGATTCTCAGCAACATGTCGAAGCGCGCCGCCGACATGCTGTTGGAAGAGATGGAATACCTCGGCCCGGTGCGCCTGTCCGATGTAGAATCGATGCAGCAGGAGATCGTCGACATCGTCCGCGGCCTGGAAGATGCCGGCGAAATCACCGTCGGCGGCGGTGAGGAAGAGGAAGAGTTTATTTCGTAGGGCGAGCGGTGAGTAGGTGAGTAGGTGAGTAGGGGCTCACCCGTCAACTTTTCCCTAGTCAATAAACTCCAATCCATCCTATTCGCTCCTCTCTCTTCTCTCCTCCTTACTCAATCATCACCTTTCGTCCCACGCCCTTCCCCCCTCGCCCCTTGCTGCTGGCTCCGCTACCATCGGCTGGATGTCCGTCTCACCGATGATGCAGCAGTACCACGAGGCCAAAGCGGCCGCTGGCGATGCGCTGTTGTTGTTCCGAATGGGTGATTTCTATGAGCTGTTTTATGAAGACGCCCAGGTTGCTGCCAAGGCGGTCGGGCTGACGCTGACCAGCCGCGACAAGGGTGAAAACCCGATTCCGATGGCGGGGTTTCCGCACCATCAGTTGGAAGGCTATTTGGGAAAGCTCGTCGCCGACGGCCATCGCGTGGCGATTTGCGAGCAGGTCGAAGACCCTAAGCAAGCCAAGGGGCTGGTCAAGCGAGAGGTTCAGCGGATCGTCTCGCCGGGGACGCTGACCGACGACGCGTTGCTCGACCCGCGCGAGAGCAACTACCTCGCCGCGTTTGTTGTTGAGCAGCCGAAAGGAACGGCAAAACCGCGGGCGGGGTTGGCTTGGGTGGAACTTTCGACCGGAAGTTTCTATGCCTCCGTTAGCCGGCCGGAAGAGCTGAGCGACGAACTGGCGCGCATCGGTCCATCAGAAGTTCTCATGCCAGAGGATGAGACGTCCGTCTCGTCCGCCGCTTGCGGCTTCGCCATGACCACGTTCCGCCCGCCCTTCGCATTCGCTTACCAAGCATCGCGAACTTCGCTGGAAAAACATTTCGGCACGCACTCGCTCGAAGGTTTCGGCTTCGATGATCGTGATCGCCCCGCCGTTCGCGCCGCCGGGGCACTGCTGGACTACTTGCATGAAACACAACGGGCCTCGCTCAGTCACATTGATCGGCTGTTGCCGTTCCGTCGAGGGCAGTGGATGGAAATTGATCACGCCACGCGGCGCAGTTTGGAACTGACCCGCACGATGCGCGACGGCAACCGGGAGGGGACGTTGCTGTCAGTCCTCGACCGTTGCGCGACCGCGATGGGTTCGCGCGAAATGGCGGGGTGCCTCGCCAGCCCGTTGACCGATTGTGATGCCATCAATGCCCGGTTGGATGCTGTCGAGCAGTTGCACGACGACGCGGCGACTTGTTCGCAACTGCGGGAAAAGCTAAGCGATGTTTACGATCTGCAACGCCTCGTTGCCCGTGTCACGACGCAGCGGGCCAGCCCGCGGGATTTGCAGTGCATTGCCCGAACACTTTCGAGCTTGCCCGCGATTAAAGCGAAGTTAACCAGCCGTTCTAGCGAGTTACTCTCGCAGTTGGAAGCGGGCATCGACTTGTGCCCTGAGCTACGGGCGAAGCTCGAAGCGGCGTTGGGCGATGATTGTCCGATTGCGGCCCGCGATGGCGGTTTCATCCGCCCCGGCTTTGATAAGAAACTGGACGAACTTCGCAGTCTAGCGACCGGCGGGCGGGAGTGGATCGCCCGTTATCAAGCGAAGCAAATTGCCGATGCCGACATCCCCAGCCTGAAGGTGGGCTTCAACAAGGTCTTCGGCTATTACATCGAAGTCACCAACGCCCACAAGGACAAAATCCCCGACCATTTCATTCGCAAGCAAACGCTAAAGAACGCCGAGCGGTACATCACGCCCGAGTTGAAAGAGTACGAAGAGAAAGTCGTCTCCGCCGACGAGAAAGCCAAGGAGTTGGAGTACAACTTGTTCCTCGGCTTGCGGGAATTTGCGGGTGAGAGCGCGCAGCGGTTACAGCAAACGGCCACGGCGCTGGCGCAGCTCGACGTGCTGTTGGCGCTGGCGGACCTGGCACGCACGCGCGGCTACTGCCGCCCGGCGATGGAAGAGGGGCCGGTGTTGGAGATCATCGACGGTCGCCACCCGGTACTCGATTGTACATTGCCGGCCGGGCAGTTCATTCCCAACGATTGTTCGACGGACGACGACGGGCAGATCTTGCTCATCACCGGCCCGAACATGGCGGGCAAAAGCACCTACATTCGCCAGGTGGCGCTGCTGACCGTGATGGCCCAAATGGGCAGCTTCGTGCCGGCGGCGAAAGCCCGCATCGGCATCGCCGACCGCGTCTTCGCCCGCGTCGGCGCCAGCGATGAGCTTTCGCGAGGGCAAAGCACGTTCATGGTAGAGATGACCGAAACCGCGCGGATTCTGAACACTGCGACGCGGCAAAGCCTGGTGATTCTCGACGAAATTGGCCGCGGCACCAGCACCTACGACGGCGTTTCGCTCGCCTGGGCGGTCGTCGAATTCATTCACGACTGCATCGGCTGCCGCACGCTGTTCGCCACGCACTACCACGAGTTGACTGATCTCGAACGTTCGCTGGCCGGCGTGAAGAATCTGAATGTCGCTGTGCGTGAATGGCAGGACGATGTCGTCTTCCTGCACAAGATCGTCGCCGGCGCCGCCGACAAGAGCTACGGCATTCACGTCGCCCGCCTGGCCGGCGTGCCGCGCGAAGTGAACGAGCGGGCCAAACAAATCCTTGCCCAACTCGAAGCCGATCACCTCGGAGACGACAACCGCACCCGTCTGGCACAAGTACCCGAAAAGCACCCCAAGCAAGACATCCAGCTTACGTTGTTCGGGCCTAGTGAACATCAATTGCTGGAAGAAATTCGCGGGGTCGACCTGAACAATTTGACCCCAATGGATGCGATGCGGCTGGTTGATCGTTGGTTGCAAGAGCTGTGCGCGGACGACGTTCCGCAGCGCCCGCCACGATAAGCGAATTCTCATCTTTCCCGCATGCTGGGCCTGGCAACTGGCGAATCTTTCTGGCCTGTTCAAGTGCAGTTGACACAGCAGTGGGTGGTGCCGAACGGCCATTGTCAGTCGCCGATTTTCCCGCGATAATCGCCGTTTATGCCAAAATTGTTCCAATAAGCAACTTCAACGATTCGAGGATACTCAAATGCCTTTGGTTCCCTTGCGTACCGTTTTGGATCACGCTGCCGCGAATGATTACGGGGTGGCTGCTTTCAATGTCAACAACATGGAGCAGATTCAGTCCATCATGGAGGCAGCCGACGAGACCGATTCGCCTGTGATCGTTCAGGCGTCCCGAGGCGCCCGCAGCTATTCGCAGGATGCTTACCTGCGGCATCTGATGCAGGCGGCGGTCGAGCTATACCCGCACATCCCGGTGGTGATGCATCAAGATCACGGCAACAGCCCCGACACTTGCCAGAGCGCGATCGACAACGGATTCACGTCGGTGATGATGGATGGTTCGCTGAAGGAAGATGGCAAGACGCCCGCCGATTACGATTACAACGTGGCAGTGACGAAGAAGGTCGTCGAGATGGCCCATCCGCAGAATGTTTCGGTGGAAGGGGAACTTGGCTGCCTGGGTTCGCTGGAAACCGGTTCGGGCGAAGCCGAAGATGGCCACGGTTTTGAAGGGACGCTGTCGCACGATCAATTGCTGACCGACCCGGAAGAGGCTGAAGACTTCGTCGCCAAGACGAACGTTGACGCATTGGCGGTTGCCATCGGCACCAGCCACGGAGCGTACAAATTTACCCGCAAGCCCGATGGCGAAGTGCTGGCGATGGACCGTATTGAAGAAATTCACAAGCGGCTGCCCAACACGCACCTGGTGATGCACGGCAGCAGCAGCGTGCCACAGGAACTGCAAGACATCATCAATCAGTTCGGCGGCAAGATTAAGCAGACCTGGGGCGTGCCGGTCGAGGAGATTCAACGCGGCATCAAAAGCGGCGTGCGGAAGATCAATGTCGATACCGACAACCGGCTGGCGATCACCGGGGCGATTCGCAAGGTGTTGGCCGAAAGCCCCGAAAAGTTCGACCCGCGCGACTACTTGAAACCAGCCCGTGCCGCGATGAAGGAAGTGTGCGTCGCCCGCATGACCGCCTTCGGGCAAGCCGGCCACGCTGCGTCGCTGCGGAAGAGCCTAAACGGTTCGGCCTAAGAAGGTCGGCAGTCCCTGACGACCAGAAGCGACTATCTCGATACCACAGGACTCGACTTGGCGAAACCATGACTACCGACCCTCATCCGACACCTGCACCTGATCCATCAGCGGACGAATCAACGACACCATCGCCAGCCGACGCCCCCACCGAGGGCGCGCCCAAGCGAAAAATTCGCATCGGATCGCAACGCAGCAGCACGCCGGTTAGCTCGCTGAAACCGGCCCCCGCCCCATTGGATTTGCGCCCATTGAAGCCGCGCGAGGAAGCCGCGCCAGTGGACGATCAGAAAGCGGTTTCGGAAGAATCCAAAACGTCTGAATCGACGGCTGTGTCGGTTGAAGAAGTCAAAACCGATCCGGGGCCCGCCGAAGCCGCAAGCGGTGGGGCGGCCGCGCCGTCGTTCAGTGAAATGGCCGCGGAGCAATCTCCGGATATTGCCGCCTCCGTCGCGAAAGTTTTGGAGAAACAGCCCGCAGCCGAAGCGGAGCCCACGGCCGATCAACCTCACGATCTTCCCGAAGTTGAATTCAAACCACCGACTGACGAAGACCTGGATCGCGAGATTGAAGAGGCACTGGGTGATATGTCGCTTGACGACATCCTGGCCGATTCCGAGCAAGCGACCGCCAAAGCAGGCGAGATGCTGGAGACCGAAACCCGCCTGCCCGGCACCGTGATGAAGGTCGACCGCGAGTACGTCTTCTTCGCCCTCGGCAGCCGCAACCAGGGCATCACCGGATCGAAGCATTTCAAAGAACCGCCCGAAGTCGGCGCAGTGATGGATGTTGTCGTTCAGAAATTCGACCCCGAAGAAGGTCTATACGAAGTTTCGGTTCCCGGCGCGTCAGTCGACGTGGCCGACTGGTCCGATGTGGCCGAAGGGGTGGTCGTCGAAGCCCGCGTTACGGGGCACAATACCGGCGGGTTGGAGTGCGAAGTCAGCAACATTCGCGGCTTCATTCCGATGAGCCAAATCAGCCTGCATCGGGTCGAGAACGCCGAAGAATTCGTCGGGCAAAAGCTTTCCTGTGTGGTCACCGAAGCCAACCCCGAGCGGCGCAATTTAGTACTCAGCCATCGGGCAATTTTGGAACGCGAGCAGGAAGCCAATCGCGAGAAGATGTACCAGGAGTTGGAAGTCGGACAAGTCCACGACGCGGTCGTGCGGAAGCTGATGGACTTCGGGGCGTTCGCCGAGATCGCCCCGGGCGTCGATGGGCTGATTCACATCAGCCAACTCAGTTGGGATCGCTTGAACCACCCTAGCGATGTTTTGACTGAGGGGCAAAAGGTGCAAGTGCGGATCGAGAAGATCGACGAAGCGACGCGGAAGATCGGGCTTTCTTATCGCGATTTGCAAGACAACCCTTGGAGCAACGTCAGCAAGAAGTATTACGGCGGATTGATTCTGAAAGGCACCGTCAGCCGCATCGCCCAGTTCGGTGCGTTCGTGAAGTTGGAACCGGGCGTCGAGGGGCTGGTCCACATTTCCGAACTGGCCCACCACCGGGTGCAGCGGGTCAGCAGCGTCGTGAGCGAAGGCCAGGAAGTCGAAGTCAAGATTCTGGAAGTCGACGAGGAGAAACAACGTATTAGCCTTTCGATGAAGGCGACCGTTCAGCCGCCGGTGGAAGAGGCGAAGCCGCAAGCCGTTGAGGACGAGCCAGAAGAACCACGCGAATTGGCAGTGCCCCAACGCAAAGGCCCGCTCAAAGGTGGGACCAACAAAAAGACCGGCGGCGAGGGAATTGGGTTAACCTGGTAAAGGGCTCACCGCCGCGGTATTCGGTCACTTACACCAAACATGGCCGATGCGGTTAGTTGTTCCGCAATAAATTGCCCGCGTTCTCAAGTGTCCACCGATTGGGACAACCTCGGCCAAATGGCAAAGCCGAAAACGCGTGAAACGGTCGGACCATCGGGGCTTTGATAGGAGGCGCTTCATGGTCAGGTTCAAAGGGTTGGATGAACAAGTGGTACGACCCTCGAATCTTCACATTGGGAGAGCGCCCGTGGGATCTTTTTCAAATATTCAAACAATTTTGCGCATTGACAGGCAGTTTTCCGCAATAATAATGGCTGACTTTCATGTTGCGGGCAGATTTGCCCTGCCGGTGAATTCAGGACGAATTCACGCATTCCCAACAGCTTTGGAATGATGGCAACTGCCGCTCTCACGCGAGAGGCCGCGATGTGAATTCCATGGAATGAGTTTTGGTTCCCGCCTGCGAAGGCCGTGGCGTTGCCGCCCGGTTTCACCAGCGTCCGCCGGATGAACTGCGGGAAAGGTACATACCAGCAGCGTTGTTTGCCAAGGAGTCTAGAGATGTCGAGTGAAGTTCAAAATGTTTTCGATGCCATACTGAAGTATGGCCACGACGAGGATTTCGTTCCCAATGAGCAATTCGAGCCGACCGATGCGCCGGCCGGCTCGGACGAAAAGATCGAAATCCTCCGCCGCCGAATCGCCGAGGGTGTTTCACTGTGGCACGACAGCGACCGCCAGGATTATTCCGGTTTGACCGGCGCCGTCCGCCCACGCGAGTAGCCGCTCGCCTGAGCTTGAATTGAAAAAAGGGATGCCGAATTCGGCATCCCTTTTTTGTTGTCGTTGTCCGTTTAGCCAAAAGCGATTACGCATATCATTTCGCTGGCGGGTCTCCGGGCGTATCGAAAGGTTCGAGTTCTTCCCGCAAGATCAGCATATCGGCGGGGGCTTCGATGCCCAGGCGGACCTTGTCGCCGTTGACGCGAACGATTGTCAACACAATCGAATCGCCCAGACGTAGCCGTTGTGTCTCTCTTCGTGACAAAACCAGCATGCTCTATCCTCCTTGATGACGCATGAGTGGAGCCGATAAAAACGCGATGTAAACTAATTCGCAGAGGGCACGACGTTGGCGACGCCGACCAGTTGCAATTTACCGAACCGTTCGCCGGTCGAGCCGTAGAAAAGCACGGTGTTGTTTTTGTTCTCCCAGATGGCGTTCAAGCGAACGCTGCGGGGGCCGTGCAAGCTGAAGTAGATCCCGCAGGCTTTTCCTCCGCGGGTGAGGATGCGCTCGGTCATCGGAAAGACGCCCGGCTCGAGGTATTCATGTTCGCAAAGTTTTTCGTGAATGAAGTTTCTTAGTTGGGACAAATTGTTGATCTGGTGCGCATATGCAGACATCTTGGATGCTGTCTCCTGGGGTATGAAAACCGGTTGCGAAGAAGTCAACCTGGTTTGACGGTGAGATAAAGTGGGGTAGGTGTCAGCAGAAGTAACTATCGGCCCGATGCAGCGCGAACCTTCGACCTGGGGCGCAACAACTTCGCTAACCACGAAAGTCAACGATACGGATGCGCCGGTTGTGCTGACCGCCCGGATGGAGTGCCCAGAAGGTGAAGTCATTCTTCCTTGGCGTAAGCCGCATACGCCTTGGCGATACCTGCGTCTTCGTGCGTTCCCTTGTGGAACAGCACGCGGTGCCGCAGCGTGACTGATTCGCCCTGCTTCAAAGTGTGCGAACCGTTTAGCCCCTTGCCCCGTTGAAAATCATTCAAGCCGAACGGGTTGGCCGCGAACAACCCATACGTCCGGACGTGCCAATACGTTGGGTGCCGAAAACTGTCGGGATGATTCAAGATCGCAATGCCGACCGTTTCGCCTTCGATGGGGCCGTGGTAGTCGACCCACTCGGCCGCTTTGCCCCAGGCATCTTTGTTGGTGTGGCCTTTGGAATTGATGATTGAGCCCTTGCCGTCGCCGTCAACTTTAACCGTTCCCGCCACACGAACGCCGAAGGAACCTTCCTTCGTGTCGCCGAAGACTACGTCCTTCTCTTCCGTGGCGTGGATCGTACAAACCGCGTCGATCCAACGCGTGTTCTCATCGCCGCCGAAGGTGTAGGTGCTTGCCTCTTCGCAAATCTTTTTGCCATCCGGGCCGAGCCAATCATTGACCGTTTTGATCACGGCAGTTTCGCCACTTTTGAGTTCGGCGAACTCGCGGTGTTTAATTGTGCCGGTCTTATCGCCTTCGTGCCAAAAACTGATGCCGTTGACCTCGCCATGGGTAAACCAGAACGACCGGTGGTGCGGATGGTCGGCACGCTCGGCCTCGCCCGCCTCGCGCATCGGGTACTGCCGGGTCACTTCCTTACCGGTTGGGCCGATGATTGGCCAGAGTATTGGCTTGTTCCCGGAAAGGGTGGCGTAGTTGGCGAATGGCTTGCCGTCGATTTCAATCTTCAGCCCATCTTCCGTCCGTTCGACAGTTACTTCGGCGTCAGCGAAAGAACATGACAACATCACAGCGATGAAGGCAACCAGCGAAGCGGCGAGGCGAAGCATGAAATCCTCCGGCGGGCAGTTGGGCAAGTTGAATTTGCGGTGGTAGGGATCATCCTAGCTTCCCCCGCCGGGCGATGCCAGCAGGCCGGCGTTACAACGTGTTTAACCATAGTAGTAGGCACGCTCCGCGTGCCGTAACCGTGCATCGATTGCGGTCGTGTTGGCGGACGGCACAGGGACTGTGCCTGCTACATTGAATTTCAAAACTCGTTCTTACAACCGGAAGCCGCACCGCTTGCAAAACACGGCGTCGATATCGTGCCCTTCGTGCGAGCACCCCGGGCAATTGCGCGTTAGAACTTTTGGCTGCCCGCGGGCCGCGACAACTTCGGCCGAGAAAATACCCATCGGCACAATGATGACGCTGTAGCCCAATATCATGGCGGCCGCGGCGACCGTTTGCCCGATGGGCGTTTGAGGAGAGATGTCGCCGTAGCCGACGGTGGTCATGGTGACAATCGCCCAGTAGACACTGCGCGGGATGCTGGTGAACGCGGTGTTAGGTTGGTCCTTTTCAATCAGGTACATCACCGACCCAATAATCAGCACCATCGTTAGCACGAAGACCAGAAAAACGATGATCTTCGCCTTCGTCTGCTTCAACGCCTTGGCCAGCGCGGTTGCTTCCCGGGCGTAGTTGCTCAATTCCAATACGCGGAAAACGCGGATCAGCCGCAGCGTGCGAATGACGACCAACGCTTGTGTTCCCACGCCGAAGAGGGTGAGGTAGGTCGGCACAATGCTCCAGAAATCCACCTGCCCGAAAAAGCTGGTGAAGTATTTTCCCGGGCGCTGGATGCAGTACAGCCGCAGGATGAATTCAACGGTAAACAGCGCGGTCAGCCCAACTTCAATCGCCCACAGCGTGCGGCCCCATTGCTCGCGGTATTCGGCCACGCTTTCCAGCATCACCACGACCACACTGACCACAATCGCCACCAACAGCGCCAGGTCAAACGCTTTGCCCGCGGGCGTTTCGGCTTCGAAGATAATTTCATGCAACCTCTGCTGCAGGGGAGTGCCGGCCGGTTGCGCATCGGGTTTTGTATCAGGTTGCATGCTGGCCGTTGGTGCAGGTGTGCATCTGTGATCAATTTGACTCAGCGCGCCGTGTGTTTGACGACACAACTTCAATCCGCGCGCGGACAAACCACGCCCGACAAATTTTTCCTAAGTGTCGCAATGATAGCGGGTTATGTGAACCCGCCGGCCTTTTGGCACGCCCGCTGCGTTGATCCCTCAGCAGTTTCCCAGGCGATCGCTTCGCATGCCGATGACGGGCCAGCGCCCTCCTCCGGCCGCGATCGCGAGATTTCGACGCAGCGGAAAGCCCACGCCAACGGTAGTGCTTCCGGTCTGCGCCTGCGCGCAACTGCTGTCACAGCAACATGTTACGGCACGGAAAAATCGAACGGAAATGTCGGCCGTCAGGCCGCTGCGACCATGTAGGTCCAGAGAGAACGTGTGAGTTTTCGCAAGGCAACGCGGTGTTCAGCACCGCGCGTCGGGCGAGCAAGTTTTGTTTTTTGTCACCCTCGCCGCACGATCCGAAGCGGGTACGTTCCCGCCGATGTGAACGCGGCACATTCTGTGGGAGGAATGTTATGAAGACTGCTGAGAAGAAAAGCACCAAGGCTAAGAAGGCTGTCCGCGAAGTGAAGAAACTTCGCACCAAGGGCAACGATAGCGCCCGCAACAGCTTCTGCGGCCGGTGCTGCCGGTGCTGCCGGTGTTGCCGCTGCTGGTAGATCCAGCCTCTGCCGTAGGGTGTGTCAAGAAATTGCACCGCTTACGGGCGAACTTGACACACCCTGCGTTTTTTCACGACAGGTACAAATCAACACAACAACAAAACGGGGAGCCAAGACCATG
>CALBTA010000030.1 GCA_937967755.1 uncultured Planctomycetaceae bacterium
CTAGCGCCTCGCCGCTCAGTCAGTTGACGAAACTTTCTCCTTGTGTCACCACCATGCGCGTCGTCCTCGCCATCGCGATATGGGTCGTCATCCTCGGCGGGCTGGCTGCGTATTTCGCCACGCGGCACGCGGTT
The DNA here is from genome assembly GCA_937967755.1 of uncultured Planctomycetaceae bacterium. Lineage (GTDB taxonomy): Bacteria > Planctomycetota > Planctomycetia > Pirellulales > Pirellulaceae > CALBTA01. The sequence continues at coordinate 135 of CALBTA010000030.1, forward strand.
CAGCCGGCCGCTGTTCAGCAGCAGCAACTGGCTCCGCTGCCGGGTGAGTTTTATGTGGAACTAATGCCCACCTACGATGTGCCGGCAAAGGACGATTTCGCCTTAGTGGCAATCGATCCGGTAACGCTTTCGCTCAACAGCCATGAGATTTACGTTCACACCCAACCTGCCGCGGCGGGGCAGACCATCGAAGTTCGCTGGTACTTGGAACAAGTTCCGCTGATCGCCGGCAAAAACGAGTTCTACGTGGTCGCCGCACCGCCCGGCGGAGCGTTCAAAAGCGCGCCTGGAATTCGCTTGCGGCTCATGCGCGACGGCGCGGTTCAAGACGAACAAACCATCTGGGGTGAACCCCAGCGCAAAGTCCAAGGCCCCGGACCGCTGAACTATTCCAACTTTCAAGAGCAGCAAGACTTCCACGACCACTGATCCGCGTGCAACCACATGAACTCGGAAGTTTCCAACAACCCACCGGCGATCGAGGTCGAAAACCTCACCGTCAGCTATGGGCCGACGCCTGCGTTGTTGGATATTTCGTTCGAAGTGCCCGCAGGCAAACTGGTTGGCGTGATTGGCCCCAACGGGTCGGGCAAGTCGACGCTGATCAAGTCGATCCTCGGGTTCCTCAACCCCGACTTCGGCGAAGTTCGCCTGTTCGGGCAACCGGCCGACGATGCGGTTGGCCGGGTGGCGTATGTTCCTCAGCGCGGCAGCGTCGATTGGGATTTCCCCATCACGGTGAAGGACGTCGTGTTAATGGGACGCTACGGCCACGTGCCTTGGTGGAAGAGTTTCAGTAAAGACGATCACCAAATCGTGACTGAATCGCTCGAAATGGTCCGCATGGCCGACTACCAAGGCCGGCAAATCGGGCAGCTTTCCGGCGGGCAGCAACAGCGGGTCTTCATGGCCCGGGCGATGGCCCAAGGGGCAGACGTTTTGCTCCTCGACGAACCCTTCGCCGGCGTCGACGCGGCGACCGAGCGGGCTATTCTGGATGTGCTGGAGCGCACCCGCGCCGCCGGTAAAACGTTGATGGTCGTACACCACGATTTGGCGACCGCCGCCGAGTACTTCGATCTGCTCATCTTATTGAAGCAACGCATGTACGCGTTCGGCCCGCCGTCGGCTGTGCTGCACGCCGAACTGCTCAGCGAAGTTTACGAAGGCAAAGTCCGCGCGTTCGCCGACCTAGTCACCACCGGGCCTACCAACAACGGCGGTGCCCGATGATGCAGTGGCTTTACGATGTTCTCATCGGCCCGCTCGCGCCCGTCAGCCACCAAAAGGCACTGATCGGCGGGTGTCTGATTGCGGTCGTCTGCGGCGTGATTGGTTGCTTCATTATCCTGCGGCGGATGGCTTTCTTAACCGACGCACTTTCGCACTCGATGCTCGCAGGCGTGACGGCGGGCTATTTGATACTCAAGCTAACCTTCCGCAGCGACAACCTCGACGGCCCGGCGCTGCTGCTCGGTGCGCTCGCCGCGGGCATCGTCACGGTGGCGCTGGTGGCGTTCGTATCGCGAGTCTCGCGCGTGAAAGAAGACGCGGCGATTGGCATGATGTACACCGGCATCTTCGCCCTCGGTGCGGTGTTGGCTTCGATCTATCGCGACGTCATTCACATCGACCTTTACCACTTCGTCACCGGCCAAACCCTCGGCGTTACCGACAACGACCTGTGGGTGATGGGCGTCATCACGGCGTTTGTCCTCAGTATGGTGGTGCTGTTCTTTCGCCAACTGCAGATCGTCAGCTTCGATCCGATCATGGCCGCGGCGATTGGAGTGCCGGTATTGGCCGTGGAATACCTGCTCACCACATGCACGTCGTTCGTGGTGATCGGAGCGGTCAACATGGTGGGTGTGATTCAAGTCGTCGGATTGATGGTTACGCCCGCCGCGACCGCATACATCCTGTGCGACCGCCTAAGCCGCATGATGGTGCTGGCCTCTGGGTTCGGCGTCAGCAGCGTGGTCGGCGGCATCTATCTAATGAGTTGGACCGGAAACTTTCCACCCGGGGCTTCGATTGTGCTGGTCAGCACGCTGCAGTTCCTGGTGGTGCTGCTGGTCGCTCCGCGCTACGGGATGATCGCCGACTGGCTTCGCCGCATCCGTTTGGTTCCAGAACAAGTCGTGGAAGATGTCGTCGGTTGCATCCGTCGCGCTAAGGGAAAGGCGGTAACGCTCGAGGCGATCAACAAGTTCGTCGACGCGCCGCCAACGCAAGTGCAACGAGCGGTCAATGCATTGGAGCGGCGCGAGTGGATTGAAATTGACGACGCCCGTATCAGCCTCACCGCCGACGGTCGCCGCGAAGCCCGCCGGCTGCTGCGTGCGCACCGTTTGTGGGAAGCCTATCTCGACCACGTCGGCGTGGCGGGCCAGGCGGTGCACGCCCAGGCGCACGCGCTGGAACATGTTCATGACGAGGAAACGATCGACTACATCGACGACAAACTCGGCCACCCGCTGACCGATCCACACGGGGCGGAAATCCCGGAGGACTTCGTGCATTTGGTTCCGGGTAACGAGGTAAAGGCCGCGCTGCTCCGCGAAGGGCACCGGGCGATTGTCACCGATGTTCAGCCGCCGGTGACCGCCACCGGTCTGACGCCCGGCGCTGCGATCACCGCCGGCCCGCGCCGTGATGAAGGTGAAACGTGGACTCTGATCACCGACGACGGCGAAGAGGTCCGGCTCGATCACAACGCCGCCGATGCCGTGACCGTTCGCCTAATTTCCGACGGATTCACCGACAGCTCGGGCGAAGCACCAATCGAATAGCAGTTGCCACTCGGCTTTCTGAATTTGCACACAAGCCGCTTCGGCTCTCTGTAGGCGGGTCACTCCGTGCCCCGCCATGTTCGGTTTCGGAGAAACCGGACTACAAGATGCGCTTTCGCAAAGATCGACAAACGCAAAAGGGTCCCATTCGTCTGAATCGGCCAGCGATTGAAACGAAAGTTCGAGCGAATCTTCGGCAGCAATGATTTCGCGTGCGGCGGATTGCAAATCACCGAAAATCTCATGCGTACCAACCTGGCGAAACCAATACTTCGCGTTCGACCAGTCCGGCTCACGGCGATGCATAATCCCGTGCCAAAAACTCCCCGTCGCACTCTTAATGTCCTGACTGATCGTGTGCGAGCGATCCAAAAAGTCAAACCGCAGCCACAACCCGCTCAAACATGCGTCCGCCATTTCCAAATCGGCAATCTCCCGGTCGCCAAACAAGTCAGCTTGCGAAATTGCCGCCAGCCGATCTTCCATATCCGCTGCCGGTCCTGTAGCAACCAGCGGGTAGGGAAAATCTATCTCCAGCAATTCACGCGACGCACTTGAGTGAGGATCTGTTTTGGCGGGCATACTCAAACCTTCGGTCGTTCCTGTCGTCTAAATGGATCAGTCGTTTATGGTCCCCACCGGCCGGCGGTTCTTCTTCAACTCTTCCAGGTGAGACTTGTACACCTCGGCCAGACGTTCCACCACGTCAGGGTGGTCTTCGGCGACGTTGGTCTTTTCACCCAAGTCGCTCGAAAGATCGTAAAGCTGCACCTTCGGTTTCCCTTCGGCCGGCTTGTTCGGCTGACCGCGGCGGCCGGACCCTTCAGCCCAGGGGTAGAATTTCCAGTTGCCGCCGCGAACCGCCCCTTTGCCATGGGCGAGGACGTAATATTCATGCGGGCTTTGGGCATCCTCTTCGCCCAACAGCAACGGGCGAATGTCATGCCCGTCGATCACCCGGTCCCCCGGAACTTCCCCGCCGGTAATCGCGGCGATGGTCGGCAGCAGATCAATCGAAGCGGCAATCTCACGGCAAGTTTCGCCGGCAGGAACCTTCCCCGGCCATCGCACGATGCACGGCACGCGGTAACCCCCTTCGTACAGGCTGGCTTTTCTCTCGCGCAGCGGGCCGGAAGAACCCATGCGGGTGCCGTTGTCGGTCGTGAAGATCACCAGCGTGTTGTCGTCGACTCCTTGGTCTTTGATAGCCTTGAGAATCTCGCCCGTCGACCAATCGATCTCTTCCATGATGTCGCCGAACAGGGTCTTCGTCCGGCCTTTGAACTCGTCGGACACAAACAGCGGCAGATGCGGCATCGTGTGCGGCACGTACAGGAAGAACGGCTTCTCCCCGCCCTCGCGAATGAACTTGACCGCCTCTTCGGTATACCGCTTGGTCAACGTCGTTTGGTCGGCCGGGTATTCGATCACCTTTTCACCCCGCATCAGCGGCACCCAATTCCGCGGCGACTTTTCGTTGCGGGCTTTCTCAGCCGTCATGCCTTGGCGGAAGACGACGTCGTCGGCGAACACGGCGTTTTCGTTATCCAGCCACATGTCGTTGCTGTAAGGAACGCCGTAGTAGTAATCAAAACCCTGATTGGTCGGCAGGAATTTCGGCAGGTGGCCCAGGTGCCACTTGCCGATGATGCCCGTCCGGTAACCCAACGGCTTCAGCACTTCGGCGATGGTGATCTCTTTTGGGTTCAGCCCGTTGCGGTTACGCGGAAACAGCACCGCCGGCATGCTCAGGCGTTGATAGTGACATCCGGTCAGCAGCGCCGTTCGCGAACCGCTGCACACCGGGCAGCCGACGTAAAAATCAGTCAGTTTCAACCCTTCGCCCGCCATCCGGTCAAGGTTCGGCGTCTTAAACCCCTCCGCACCGAAACAGCCGATATCGCCGTAACCCTGATCGTCCGTGAAGATGATCACGATGTTCGGTTTCGCGTCGGCGGCTTGCGCGTCGGTCTGGGGCAGCAAGCACGCCAGCAACACGGCGACCACGGCGGCAGCAGGTCGTAGTTGAAAGATAGGCATCAGAACCTCCAATCGTTGGTCAACACAAGAATTCCACTTCGCAACCTACCAGCAGACCGGGCAGTTTTCAATCGCTTGGCCGGATTCTGACCGCTGGCGGAGCACGACGCGATTCTTGAACAATATGCGCAAGCAGTTGGATGAGTGTGATGACCCGATGAACTGATGCGTTCGATATTCGACATCCGCGAAACCGTAATTCCGCAGGGCAAATACTTCTGCTCTGTTGGAACAAGTCTGGAGACTTGTTCCACGGTAGTGATTCTGTTTATGCTTTTTGTACTCACCAACCCCACTCCCGCCTTGAGGATTTCGTCATGCTGGCCCAGTTCGCACGTTGCTCTCTATATTCCGCCGCTTTGGCGATCTTGTTTTTTACTGTGGCCATGACCGCAGTTGTCGAAGTCAACGGCGCGGAGCCGGTGAAATTCAACAAGGGCGACCGCATTGCCGTGGTCGGAAATACGTTGGCCGACCGGATGCAGCACCATGGCTGGTTGGAAACGATGATCCAAAGCCGGTTTCCGGAATTGGAACTGTCGCTGCGCAACCTCGGCTTCGCCGGCGACGAGGTGAAAACCCGACCCCGTTCGGCCAACTTCGGCAGCCCCGATCAATGGCTCACCAAGGTCGAGGCCGATACGGTCTTCTGCTTCTTCGGATACAACGAAGCATTGCGCGGCGAAGATGCCCTGGATGGGTTTGCGAATGACCTGACCGCCATGATCGAAGGCATGCAAGGGCAAAAGTACAACGGCAAGACCGCTCCGCAGATCGTGATCTTCTCGCCGATTGCGCACGAGAATCTCAACAGCCCGCATCTGCCCGACGGCGCGGAGAACAACGAGAAACTGAAGCTGTACGCCGACGCGATGGCGAAAGTTTGCGAGGCGAAGAAGGTTGCGTTCGTCGATCTGTTTTCCGCCACGCAGAAGCTGTACGCCGATTCGAAACAGCCGCTGACCATGAACGGCGTTCACCTGTTGGAAAGCGGCAATCGGCGGCTTGCCGAGGTGATCGACGTCGAGCTATTCGGCAAACCGCCTGTGGTGGCCGAAAGCCAACTCGAAAAACTGCGGGCGGCAATTTTGGATCGCAACCTACACTGGTTCAGCCGCTACCGGGTCGTCGATGGTTACAACGTTTACGGTGGCCGCTCGAAGCTGGCCTGGCATGGGCAGTCGAACGCCGATGTGATGCGGCGGGAAATGGAAATCTTCGACGTGATGACCGCCAACCGCGACCAGCGCGTCAACGCCGTTGCCAAGGGCGGAGATTTGAAGGTCAAGGACGACAACCTGCCTAAGCTGCTGGAAGTGAAAACGAACCGGCCCGGCCCGCTCGAGGGCGGCAAGTATTCGTACCTCAGCGGCGAAGAGGGTATTGAGAAGATGAAGATTCACGAGGGGATGCAGGTCAACCTGTTCGCCTCGGAAGAGATGTTCCCCGAGATGATCAACCCGGTGCAGATGGCGGTCGACACGGACAGCCGCCTGTGGGCTTCAGTTTGGCCCTCTTACCCACACTGGAACCCGACGCAGCCGCGCGAAGACAAGCTGGTGATTTTGCCGGATGAAGACGGCGACGGCAAAGCGGACGAGTGCATCGTCTTCGCCGACAACCTCAATAGCATTACCGGGTTTGAGTTCTGGGGCGGCGGCGTGCTGGTTTCGGCTCCGCCGGAAATCTGGTTCCTGAAAGACACCGACGGAGACGACAAGGCCGACGTCAAGCTGCGCGTGCTGCAAGGCGTATCGAGCGCCGACACGCACCACACCGCCAACGCGATGGTGATCGGACCCGACGGGTGGCTGTATTGGTCGCGGGGCGTTTTCCACGTCACCAACATGGAAACGCCGACGAAGACGTTTCGTTCGAACAAGACGGGTGTGTACCGGTTCAACCCGCGGACGTTTGAAATGGAATTTCACTTCCCTATCGGCCCCAACCCGCACGGCGACGTGTTCGACCAATGGGGCTACCAGTTCGCGAACGACGGAACCAGCGGCACGGGCAGCTACGTGAATATCGGCAAAGGAATCGGCAACAAACAATGGTTTCAGAAGCGGGTCCGCCCCGTGCCGGCGACTGGGATTTTGGACAGCAGCCACTTTCCGCCTGAGCACGAAGGGAATTTTCTGATCTGTAACGCCATCGGCTTCCTCGGTGTGTTGCAGCACAACGTGAATTACAACGGGGCCGATATTACGGCGACCGAGATCGACCCGATTCTGGTCTCGTCCGATCCGAACTTCCGCCCGACCGATGTAGAAATCGGTGGCGACGGCGCGCTGTACGTTTCTGATTGGGCCAATGCGCTGATCGGGCATATG
>CALBTA010000031.1 GCA_937967755.1 uncultured Planctomycetaceae bacterium
GTTGATATCTATCTCATCTCCTGGCTTTTGTCGCCGCTCCGTTTCATGAGGTACGAACGCGCCGTTCTGATCGTCGGTGACTGCCGATCTACCTAGCGCCAACTTCAAATCCCCAACGAACCGTGGCGGGCGGGAGTGAAACATCTTCGGGCCGCAGAGCGATCTGTTCGTTGTAGGAGCAATCCAACTCGGTAGATGCATCCAAGGCAGCGCTGGGGCGAAACTCGATGGACGAGTCTTCTTCGCGCGGTTGCGAATAGGTAGACCCCAAGAACTCCGGCACGTCCCGAACCCTGCAGGCGATGTCGAAGATGACCGACAGCGAATCTTCGCCGGTGCTGACGCTCATCGACCAGTGGCTCTTGCCGGCTTGCCCGATGAGCATCAGGATCGGCCGGCCTTCTGAAGACTGATGAACATGCAGTTCCTGCCAGGGCGGGCTGGCCGGCCACAGTTCGTCGGGCCCGCCTTCCACGGACGACAAGACAATTCGTTCACCCCCCCCTTCGCAAAATTTCACCACGTGCGAATACCGGTCGCCAGCTCGCCGGAATTCACAGCGCAGCGACTTTCCGCCCGAAGGTGCAGTTTCGATAACGTGAATGTCGTCGGCCAAGATCGCTGGGCAACCCGCGTTTATGGGAAGGGTATTTGGCCCGCCTAATTGATCACTTCAACGATGCGGAACGGCACGCCGCGAATTGGGGCGCCGCCGTTGTGGAACCGCACGCCTGCCAGTTCGTACGCATCCAACGCCCGGTGCGTGTGGCCGAAGTACACCTGGCGAACGCCCGCGTCGTAAGTGTGGCCAATGTCGCCCAGGTAATTCAACAGCCGCCCGGCCGTGCGGCGATGCGGGTAAGCGATAGCCGGCACGGTTCGGTGGACGTGCGCCGAAACGACCGCGTCGTACAGTAGGTTCGCCGCCGCGCCCTGCTTTTTGTGGTGCGGGCGTCGCGTCCGGGCCTGAACCAGCCGGCCGTGCGTGGCATCGCCGTCGGCCGCGTCGCCGTGCAGAAAGATGCAATCGCCGCGGCGGAAATAAAAAGGGTCCCAACTCAGGTTCTCATGCCAGGCCGCCAACCGATCCAGCCGCTTCATCAAGCAGCCGTGATGATCGTGATTGCCCAACAGCATATGAAACTGGCAACGCGGCGCGCTGGTGACCAGTTCTCCCAGCCACTTCGCCGCCGCGTCAACGGTGCGGTCCACACTCGCCAACGTCGTCCAGCGAAAGTCAAAAATATCACCCCCCAAAACAAACGTATCCGCCTTCCGGGCTGCCGCCCGCAACGCCGGCAAATGCTCCCCCGCCCGCGACCGCCGCGAGAACAAGTGCAAGTCAGAAACGAAATAGGCGTGACCAAGGGGCATGGTGGTATTTTCGATTGAAAAGGCGAACCGAGGAATTTTAGCGAGAAACCGGCGAGAGGCCAGCCGAATTTCGTGGGCCTCATGAATGCCCGTTGAAAGCAAGGGCTGACTGTGTTTCCAGATATCTTCTTTTTAAAAGCCCAAACAGTTGGCTCCATCACCAGAATTTCCACCAAGGTCGCTCGGAAGGCACTTCGTGATACAAATAAGGAGGGGTGACGGTTGTAGAAATGAGGTCTACTTCATTGGATTCCGCAATGGAAATCCCGTTCTGAATCGCTTGGTATTCGGTACTGAACGAAGCTATCTTGCGAGCATCCTCTCGGTAAGTGCTACGCGCAGCCGTTCTAGCCGCGACGCGAAATAGCGGGCTCTTACCGAGACGCCGCCTCAATTCTTTGGAGGACGAAGAATAGGCCTCGAAGTAATGTTGTGGAAACCTGATCACGATGTCTTCCGACTGGAGAACTTGCCTGCAAAATGCAAGAGGAACGAACAGAAACGCCGCTTCGGCCCTTGCGCGTTCAACACCCTCGCGCTTGAGCATGTCGATTAAGTCAGCGCGCGTTCGCCGAAGATTCTCAGATGCCGTGTCGGGCTGCTGAAGAAAGAAGGCAACGGTAATGTCAACGAGTTGCTGGAGTTCCACTGATTCTGTTGCAAACGTCTATTTTGGTGAATGAATAGCCAGGAGCAGACTACTCGATTTCAATCACCACTTCACCCAGCACGTCCAGTTTCGGCTGAACGCCGAGGCCGGGCTGGCCGGGTGCGCGCATCCGCCGGCCGTCGCGGTGGGGGGCGCCGTCGGCGATCGGTTGGGTGACGTAGCTGTTGAAGTCGGTCGAGGTGAAAAGCAACTCGGGCGGCGTGCTGTGGGCGAGGTGGCTGATGGCGGCCGTGACAATATCGCCGCCCCAACTGTCCTCAATCGTCATGGCGATGCCCAGTTCCGTGCAGAGATCGCGGGCCAGCTTGGCCTTGGTCAGTCCGCCGAATTTGCTGATCTTGATGTTCACCACGTCGGCCGCCTGATCCGCGGACAGCCGCATCAGGCGGTCGATGCCATCGATACATTCGTCCATTACAAAGGGATGATCGGTTCGCCGGCGAATCGACAGGCACTCCTCATAGGTCAAACAGGGTTGTTCGACGTAGACATCAACATCCTTGACCGCGCGAACGACGCGCATCGCTTCGTGCATTGTCCAGCCGGTGTTGGCATCGGCGATCAGCTTGTCGCCGGGTTGCAGTTTTTCGGCCACCGCGTGGATCCGCTGGATGTCGGTGTCAGGGTCGCCGCCGACTTTCAGTTGAAACCGCCGGTAGCCTTCATCGCGGTAGCCGGCGACGTTGGCCGCCATCGCCTCGGGGGCTTGCTGCGAAATGGCCCGGTAGAGGATAAAGTCTTCGCCGTACCGCCCGCCGAGCAGATCACAAACCGGCCGCCCGGCGACCTGACCGAGGATGTCCCAACAGGCGATGTCGAGGGCGCTCTTCACGTAAGGGTGGCCTTTGAGCACGCGGTCCATGTGCCGGTTGAGCGGCATCAGCTTCGTCGGATCGTGCCCCAACAGATGCGGCCCCAACTCGGCCAGACCCGTTCGGACCCCGGCGGCGTAAGCGGGCAGATAGAATGGCCCGAGCGGGCAGACCTCGCCGGTTCCGGTGACCCCCTCGTCGGTTTCGACCAGCACGACCGTGCTGTCGAACACGTCAACCGACTTGCCGCCCGACCATTTGTACGTGCCTTCATGCAGCGGGAGGTCGACCTGATGGGCAGCGATGCGGGTGATCTTCATGGGGAGTGGTTTTCGGTTTTCAGTGTTCGGTGTTCGGAAGCCAATAGCCGGAATCGCAACGCGTCCCGGAAGACGCATTTCACGCGATGCCGCTTACTCCAGCATGAAGCCCATCGACTTCAGTTCCGCTTGCATGTTTTCTTCCTTCAGCAACTCGATGAATGCTTGTACGGCAGGGCGTTGGAGTCGTGTTTTCGGGATGATGAAATCGTATTGCTCTTGGGCGATGGGCAGGAAGCCCAGGCTAGTTTGATCGGCGACGGTCTTGATGGCAACGCCCCAATCGGCCCGGCCCTGGGCGACCGCGGCGGCGACCGCGTTGTGGCTTTTGGCTTGCACCGCGTAACCGGGCGGTTGCCGGCCGGCGAGCAACCGGTCGATCATTACCCGCGTTCCGCTGCCTTGGTTGCGGTTGACCATCCGGCACCGCGGGTCGTCTGCGATTGCTGCGATGGCCTCGTCAACATTTTCAACTTGAAAGCGCCCGTCGCCTGCCCGGAAGACGATGCCCTGCATCCGCCCGTAGCCGGCGATCAGTTCCACATTGTCAGTGATGAAGGGCGTGTTGTACTGACCGGTTTCCTCGTCCAGCAGATGAGCACCGGCGATGTCGCACTGGCTTCGCTTGGCGGCGCCCAAGCCGGCGGTCGAACCGACGGTCAAAAGCCGCGAACTGATGCCGCGGGTGTTCAGTTCCGAAAGCAAACGATCCAGCCCGACACAGTGGCTGCCGATCACAACCAAATCGGGCGGTCGCAAATCGCGGCCGAGCAGCGTGACATCGACCGTCGTACCCGCGTCCACGATCTCGCGGTGGCGATCGATGGTCACGAAGCCATCGGCCCGTGCGAACGTCGTCACACTGCCGGATCCTTTGCCCATCGGATAGGCAACGTGGAACAAGTCTCCAGACTTGTTCGCGCTTCGCTGGGAAGTTTCATCGGGCAAGTCAGGAGACTTACCCCACGAGTCCTCGACCAACCCGACAAGAAGATACTCCGTGCGGCCTACTTCGGAGTTCACTTTCACGGCCAACTTAGCGGGAATCGTTGGGCGTTGTTCTTGCGAGCGCCCGGCCAGCTTGCGCAGCACCGGCGCGACGAACTCATGAAACGTGAAGATCGCCGAGGTCGGAAAGCCGGGCAGGATCACGACCGGCTTATTGCCCGTCACAGCCAGGCAGATGGGTTTGCCCGGTTTCAACGCCACGCCGTGGGCGACGATGCCGGGGTCGGTCAGCTCGCCGACGACGCGGTAAGAAATATCGCCAGCCCCTTTGCTGGTTCCGCCTGAGAGCAGCACGCAATCGGCTTGCGCCAGCGCATCGCCGATGGCAGTTCGCAGTTGCTCGAAATCGTCAGGCACGATGCCCAGCAGCAGCGGTTGCCCGCCGAGTTCCTTGACCCCGTCGGCGAGGACGCGGGCGTTGGAATCGAAAATCAGCGGAGGCCTCATCGGGTCGCCAGGTGCGATGATCTCGTCGCCGGTGGAAAGGATGGCCACCCGCGGGCGGCGGAAGACGTTGACGCGGTCGATGCCGATGGCCGCCAGCACGGCGGTTTCGCGGCTAGTCAGCGGAGTGTGGGCCTGCATCACCGTTTCGCCCTGGGCGATGTCGGTCCCGGCGAAGGCAACGCCAAACCCGGGCGAGACCGCCTTCCGCACGATCAACTCGCCCGCTTCGGTGTCGCAATGTTCGACCATCACCACCGCGTCGGCGCCGCGCGGCAACATTCCGCCGGTGGCGATGCTGACGGCTGCTGCGGGTTGCACTTCAACTTCGGGGACGACGCCGGTGGCGATCTCGGTTTCATGCAGTTGCAGCCGCCGGGGCGCGGCTTCGCTTGCACCGATCGTGTCGGCGGCTCTCACCGCGAAGCCGTCGTAGTTCGAGCGGTCAAACGAAGGCACATCGACCGCGGCGATCACGTCTTGCCCCAACACACGGCCCAGCGCTTCATCGAGAGCAACTTCCTCAATGCCCAGCGGGTTCAGGTTGAGCGCACCTTCGAAGCGCCGCGCGGCTTCGTCACGGTCGATCACGTTCAGGAACTGCTGCTGATCAGCCATATAGGTACACGTCCACCGCCGCGCCGGGCGGGTAACCTTCGCTGCCGGCTGCGATCACCACGAACCCATCCGCCTGCGTCGTACTGCTGAGCATCGATGCCCCGCTGATCGCCAACGGCTGCACCTGATCGTCAACGATCTTCACGCGGGCGTAGTCGGTTCGCCCGATCTGCGAAACCAGTTTGCGAGACAGCGGCAACCGTCGCGTCGGGTAAGGCCAATTCGCAGGACGGCCGCCCAAGCGGCGAATCGCCCGGCCCGCGAAGAAGTCGTAGGCGCACAAGCAAGACACCGGATTGCCCGGCAGCAACAGCACAAGCGCTTCGCCAAGCTGCCCCATGCCGGCGGGACTGCTGGGACGCATGGCGACGCCGTGAATGGCCAACTGTCCATGTTCGGCGAGCAACACCGGGGCGTGATCTTCCTGGCCCACACTGGAACCGCCGGAGATGAGCACGACGTCAACGTCGTCGCGCATGGCGGCTAGAATCGCTGCGGGGGTGTCTTCGACTTGCCCGCAAGCGGTCACCGCTGCGCCGTCGCGGTGGACCAGCGCACGGAGCATCGGGCTGTTGGCGTCGGCGATTTGGAAGCCGGTCGGCGGCGTTCCGGGCGGAAGGATTTCGTTTCCCGTCACCACGATGCGGACACGCGGTTGGCGGACGACACTGACGCAAGCAACACCGATCGAAGACAACACGCCAACATCCTGCGGGCGAAGCACCCGCCCGGCAGCGAGCACCGGTTGCCCAGCGGCAATGTCCTCGCCCCGGCGGCCGATGTTTTTGCCGGAAGCGACGTCACCCACGGCGAAGACGTTGTCACCTTCGCGTTCGGTTTGCTCAACGGGCAAGACGGCATCCGGGCCGTCAGGGAACGGCGCGCCGGTCATCACGCGCGCGGCGCGGCCTGGTGGAATCGCCGATTCCCAAGGCCGCCCGGGCAGCGCTTCGCCGACAACGTTCAGCGGCAGGCGGTTGTAAGACGACGCCCCGGCGCAGTCGGACGAGTGGACGGCGTACCCGTCCATCATCGCGCGGTCGAACCCGGGCACGTCGACCGCCGAGACGACATCGCCCGCCAGCGTCCGCCCGGCCGCTTCGCCGATGCCGACCATTTCACTGCCCAGCGCCAATGCGTGTTCGTCGACCCACCGCAGCGCATCCTCGACCGGCGTGCGACGGGCGAACCCGCGCATGCGCACATCTGGCGGTGTTGTCGGGGCTTCGCGCTGTGTTTTCATGGATGCCTACGTAGACGGGTTCGTAGGACGGAGTTGTACTCCGTCCTGGACGCAGTGGAACTGCGTCCTACCCCACGACCCATCTTACAAGAAATCCAACAGCGTCAATCGGAAGGACTGCGCCGTGGTTTGCAGCGATGCCTCGAACGAGGCTTGGCGTGCGGTGTACTCGCTGATCGCTTCGACCAGATCGACGTCAATCTCGACCGACAACGCCCGTTGCAGTTCGATCTGTTCGTCCTGCAGCCGGTTGCCCAGCACATCCAAGTTCTGCTGCCGAGCGCCGATTTCGCTGCGGGCGAAGGTGACGCGAGTGGCGTCGGTTTCCAATAGCGCGGCGGTCCGCTCCAGCTCTTCTTGATCGCCACCCGAGATGGCGTCGATCATCCGCTTCAGCGTGTTGAAGATGCCATCGGTTTCCAGCGGGTTCACGTCGCGGCCGGTCAGCGTTTCGGTCGTGCCGTTGACTGTAGGCACAGCGGATTGCGTTTGGTCCGGCGTGATCAGACCCAAATCAGCAGCCGCCGTGCTTCCGAACTGTGAGATCACTGTTAGCGTTTCCGCGCCCGCCGCGTTGGCGTCGACCAGTTCGATGCCGTTGCCGAATTCGGCAAGCTGCGCGACGACCGCGGTGGCCGGATCGAGGTTGTCGACGTGATTGTTGATCAGGTCGATCACGTCGCCGATGTTCTGCGCCGCCGAAACATCAATCTCCAGGTTGACCCCGTCGCGGCGTTGAATCGTGAAATCCGTTCCCGCCGCCGGAAAGATGCCGCGGCCATGGCCCAGTTCGGAAACCGTCGTCTCGGTCGTGAAACTTCGCAGGCCCAGGTGCGTCGCGGTCAGGCCGCCGTTTTCGCCGATGTGAAAATCGGAACCGCTCAGCCGCGAACGAATGTTGATCCCATCCCCGGCGGCGTTGACTTGCGCAACGACGTGGGCGCCGCTGCCGTTGATGATGTTCAGTAGGTCCTCAACGGTCTCGGCCGTTTGCAGGTCGATGATGTGCGTTTGGTTGCCGTTGACGATCTGCAGGCCGGAGGTTTGATCGAACTCGATGCCGCTTCCGCCCGAGGTGATGGCGGTGGCGTCGATGTCGATCTTACCGGAGCCGGGCGTGTTGATGCCGTTGTTGTCTTTCTCATCCAACCGCACGTTGAACAGGCCGCTGACGACCGCGTCGGCCTCGACCGCGGCGATGATCTGGTTGGCGGTGGTGTTCGACGCGTTCACGTTGACCAGCAGGGTGTTGGCTTCGGCTCCGCTATTGCCTGTGTTGCCCACTTCGATGCCGGCGCTGCTGGCCGCGATGGTCGCCGCGCCGTTGACGCCGGCTTCGACAGAAGTATCGAAGCTGCCAGTGAAGTTGCCGTCGAGCGCCAGCGCCGTTTGCAACGTGTCGGCGGTCGTCGCGCCGCCGCTGTCGATTTCAATGGTCAACACGCCGCCCGCGAGGTTCACGTTGGCGGCGTTGCCAATCGCCGCGGTGGTGACATCGATGCGGATGTTGTTCTGCGCAGCGCCCGGTGTGTTGGCGGTCAGGATCAAATCGTTATCGGCCCCGTCAAGCCGCAGGCTGGCCCGCGAGGCGAGGGCGACATTGGTGAAGCTGACCGTTTCGCCCCCGGCTGAAATGCCGGGCGCGGCTTGCAGCAAATTATCATCAACGAATTGCACGCTGATGCCGTCGCCGACTGTCCCGCGCTCGGCGTACTCGAAAACCAGATCGCTGTTGGCGGTTGGTGACGAAACGATCGCTTTGGAACGTACGCCTAAGATATCGGCGAGCGGCGTTGTCCCGCGGAGCAGTTGATCCAAATCATCGCTGACGATGGGCGCAACGCCGTTGCCGTCGGCATCGAGAATGCCGAGTTCCGCGGCTGTCGTTCCACCGCCGACTTCCTGAATCGTCAGGTTGCCGCCGCCGGCCGTGTCGATGGCAACCGATAGCCCGTTGCTGGTCAGCCGCACGGTGACAGTGCGGCCCGCCGGCGGGTTCGATTCGATCAGGCGGACCAGATCGCCGACGGTTTCCACCGAGCTGATGTCGATGGTCGACGTCTGATCGCCGTCGGAAATCGTGAAGCTGCCTTTGCTGATGCCCGCACCGCCGCGCAGGTCGCTCAGCCGGGTGTCGCTGGTGATGATCGGGTTGAGGTTCGCCGTCCCTGCCACGCCGGCGGAAATCGCGCCGAAAACTTCCTGCCCCGTGGCGTTGCTATCAACCAGCAGATCGACATCCGCAAAGCTTTGTAGGTGCTGGTCGTTGCCATGATACAGAACGAACTTGTCCTCGACTGTGAACGGCGTCTCGGTCGTTCGCGAACCGCCAAACAGGTAACGCCCGCGGAAGCTTTGGTTGCCGATGTTCAGCAGTTGGTCAAGTGCCCGTTCGATTTGCTCGACGGCGTTTTGCCGCTGCACGTCATCAGCGATGGTTCCGGAAACCGAAACGGCGACGCCCTGGATATCAGCCAGCAGCCCGCTGACATTCCCCAACGCCACTTCGGTCGCGGTCAAGTATGACTGGCTGACCTCGCGGTTGGAACTGACCTGCCCCTTCTGTTCCAGCAGCCGCTGCAACGTGATCGCCCGCTGCGCCGCGGGGGAATCCTCGCTGGGCGTCGAGATCCGGCGGCCGGTGCTCAACTGGCTTTGAATGCGCAGCAAGTCGCGCTGGTCGGTGCGCAACTGTTCCAGCAGCCGCCGCGAAATCAGCAGGTCGCTCGCTCGAGTTGTGGGGATGGGGATGGAGGTCATTCAATTGCGGAATGCGGAATGCGGATTCCTCCCTCTCCCTTTGGGAGAGGGCCGGGGTGAGGGCGGTTGGAATATCGAATGTCGAACAAGGAATGATGAAAGAAGAACGAGTACCGCGACCTCAACACTTCATCATTCGAAATTCCTTGTTCGACATTCGCCACTCAAAATCAAAACGGTACTGCAAATGTTGGAGTTAGTTTGAATTAGTTTCGGTGACGTGTTGTTGAGTAAGTCTTACTGCCCTCACCCTAACCCTCTCCCAGAGGGAGAGGGAACTTAGCTACCTACAAGCTCACCAGGATGTCTAACATTTCGTTGATGGTTTGGATGAATCGGCTGCTGGCTTGGAAGGCTCTTTGGTATTGGATCATGCGGACTGCTTCTTCATCGATGCTGACGCCGCTGATGGCCAGGTTCTGCGCTTCGAGCGTTTGGTGAAACGCTTCGAACCCATCAGCGACGGCCCGGGCGACCGCTGCGCCCTGGGTGGTTTCGGCGATCAGCCGGTCGTACAGCACGGCCAGCGACGCGCCGTCTTCCGACTCCAACGGCTGGTCGAAAAAGCTGGCCAATTGCACGGCCACTTCGGTATCGGCCCCGATTCCGCTGCGGCTGGCCGCGAATTTTGCGGGGCTGGCCCGCACGACGTCGCTCACTCCGATGTCGCCCGAGCCGGTCCCGCTGAAGAACGTGCCGATGCCCAGCGCCGCCAGCGCGCCGCTGGTGTCTTCGGCGAAGGCGAACTCGACGTTGGGCGAATCGGTTGCGATCGTCAGCGCTCGCGACGAGGTGATGCTGGCCGAGATTCCGTCAATCGCATCCAGCGAAGCGGCGAGCGAATCGAGCGTCGTGTCGTCATCTAGCCCATTCAGCTTTACGAACAAATCGGTCGTCTCGGTCAAACCTGTTTGCGTGTTCAACACCTGCACTTGAAACGAACCGTTGACCGGCGTGAATGGCAGCGCGGCCTGGTCGAGCGGCGCGGTGGTATCTTCCACTGTGAACTCGGCGGTCAATGCGGTGTGGCCGACCAATCCTTGCCCACCGGTGTAGATTTTGTTGAACTCGAAGATCAGCGACGAGGCGAACGATTCCAACCCGTCGAGGTAGCCGCCGAAGATGTCGTCGCGGGCCGCGATCAAACCGGCCAAACGCCCCGACGTGGAAGCCAGCGGCGCGTTGGTCGCTTCCAAACGAATCTCGACCTTGCCCAAGCCTGAATCTTGCACTACCGCGGCGACCACCTCGCGGGCTGTGCCGGCGAACACCAGGAAGTCTCCACCGGAAAACACAGTGACCGACCCGTCCTGCTGCTCATCGGTGCGGATGTTGATCACTTCGGCGAGCTTTGTCAGGGCCAGCTCGCGGCGGTCGCGCAGCCCGACTGCGTCGCTATGCGTGGTGGCGCTGGCTTCGATGTTCACGATCTTCACGTTTAGATCGGCCACGTCGTCCAGCAACTGGTTGATCTCATCCGCCGTGGCGGCCACCCGGTTGTTAGCGTCGTCTTGCAACACCCGCACACGGCTGGTCAACCGGGTGATGTCGCTGGCCAGCGTTGTCGCCCGCAGCATGGCCAGGTTCCGCACGGCGATGTCTTCAGGCTGGTTCAGAATATCCTGCACGCTGCCGAAGAAATCGGTGAGCGACGTGCTGAGGTCGGTGTCGGAAAGCTCGCCGATGATGGCTTCGAGTTGGGTGTACGTTTCCTCTTGCGTTCGCCCGCCGGCCAAATCGCTGGCGGCATTGCGGACCCGCTCTTGCAGGAACTTATCAACTTCCTGCACGATGCCATTGATCTGCACACCCAAGCCCAGCGGCAGCGCCCCGTCGCGCTGGATGGGCGCAGGGACGTACTCGACCGACTGCCGGATGTAGCCGGGCGTGTTCGCGTTGGCAACGTTGTTGCCCGCCACTTGCAGACCGATTTGCGCGGCGTGCAGGGCGTTGCTGGCGACTTGTAACGAAGTGAAGAGGGACATATTGCCAACGGGCCAGGCCTGCGCACGGCCGGGCTACTCCGAGGCGAACGGTGACGTATTACGCGGCGTGGTCGACGAGGTTCCCGCGCGCATGAGGAGACTCCTCTTTAGAATATGTCGGCTTCGTTTGCCCGCCGGTGGCAAGAATCTCTAAAAGCTGTGATAGGTGCAGCAGTGACCGCTGTGCCAGCACCCAATTGGCCAGGCTTTGGTGGCGCAGCAAACTGGTTCTCGCCCGCGCCTGAACGACCTGTTCGCCGAGCGCGCGGCGTTCAGACGCCGCGGCGGCTTGAGCTAGCTGCGAGATGCTATCGCTGGGCAGCCCGTGCCGTGCGGCTTGGGCCAGCAATTCGCCCCGGCGGCGATGGCAGGCTTCGAGCCGCTCGCCCAGTTCGCTTTCCTGCTGGCCGAGCGCCTCAAGCTGTTCCAGTTCGCCAGCGACCATCGCATCGCGCTTGGCGGTCAGCGTGTTGAGCAAACCGTCTTGCACACTGGATAGTTCGTCCAGAAGCTGGGCGATTTCGGTTTCCCAGTGGGTGTTTGGAATGACGTCGGTCATTGGTGCCTACCTGCGGTTCAATTGAAACAACTCATACATCGGGGCGGCGAATTGTTCGGCTGAGTTCTCGGCGAACCGCTCGCTCAGCATCTGATCCAACTGGCCTTGAAACACTTCTTCACCCCGGCCGCCGTGAAAGTAGGCCGGCTTGCTTTGCCCGCTGCGCATCGCCTTGATCAGTTGCGTAAAAAACGTTTCACCTACAAACTGCGTAAACGTCTCACGCAGTTTCGTATCATCCGCCGCGGCATTGTTATCACGCGCCGCAGTCAAATCGCTCGCCGCCTGCGGCTGGGCATTTTCAGCGCGCGCCGCGGGAAGCAATGCATTCAAAGAAGAACTAGCCTGCACATTCATTGTTATTTACCTCGTCACCCTGTCACCTTGTCAAGCTTCACTGCACAACCACCTGCCCGTGCAACTTCCCGCTCGCTTCCAGCGTCTTGATGATCTGAATCACATCCCGCGTCGGCAGGCGAATCGCGTTCAGCGCGTCGACTAAATCCTTCAATCGGGCGACGGGCGTATTGGTCGTATCCAGTTCGACAAACTTCGCCGCCGGCGTGCCGGGTTGAGGTTCGATCACCAGATTCTTGTGCGAGAGAACGACTGCCCCAATTTGCACTTCGGCCCCGATGACGATCGTTTCCGTTCGCTCGTTGATGACGACTTTCGACCGCGACTGCGGGTTGAAGATTCGCATTTCGAGAATTTGCGCGACGAACGATACCGGGTCTTCGCGATACGTATCGGGCACAGCAATTTCGATGTTGACCGGCCCAATGGCCCGAGCCACATCGCGGTCGCCCCGCTTCAGCGCCTGCGTTGACGCCTGCGAGTTGATCTGCTCGGTGATGTCCTGCACGATCTCGAAGCTGCTGTGGTTTTGATCGAGGACTAGCGTGAACGTGCCTTCAGGCGTGAGGTACTGGTTGACGAAATCGACTTCAAGCCGGCCGCCGCGATGGATGCGGGCGGTCGTCAAATTGGTTTGGTTATCAAGCTGCAGCAAACCTTGGGCGAACGCGAAAATCCGCTGATTGCCTGACGGGCCTAGCAGCGGAGTCGGCAGCAGCGTGCCCCCTTCCAAACTGCCGGCGCTGATCGCGCTGACCTGACAATCAATCGCATCGCCCTGCCGCCGGCCCTCAGGCGGAACGGTGGCGGTCACCCAAACCAGGGCCACGTTTTTGGCGTTCTTCAGTTCTTCCACCGAGTCAACGTTGCCCGGTAACTGCTGGACCGGGTTGCCATGCAGTTTCATCATCTGGGCCAGCGCACGTTGCGTCGGCTTGGAATTCCCGTCACCCGTCCCCTTTAACCCGACGACCAGGCCCAGCCCGGTCAGCGTATTCGACTCCTGCCCCTTCACGCGGCAAATGTCGCGGAGGTGGATTTGCGCGGATGCGGTCGTTGTGAGCGAAGCGGCGATGAGAAGCATGGTCGCCGCAATAGAGATTCGATAAGTCATGTTCGTTTTCGTATCAGGGGCTTTTAGCCCCGTAGGCTCCCTCTCCCTCTGGGAGAGGGTTGGGGTGAGGGCAGTAATTTTCGTTCGCATGAAATGAATATGCAGAGTTGTTTGTTTCGCTACCCTCATCCGGCCTTCGGCCACATTCTCCCACCGGGAGAAGGCCTGATGTTTACGGTGGCTAGAAGCCCCCGTTACGATTACGTTAGAACAACCGCACGCCGTCCCACCAGGTGAGTAGCCAGCCGCGCTTGTAACTGTCGCGGACTTGCCCGCGTTCGCGTTTGTAGACCGACAACTCGGCGATGTGTTCGCTCAGCAGGATGTTGTTGGGGGCGATGTCTTCCTTGCGGCAAATGCCCGCGAGGGAATAGTCCCACGCCATGTCGTTGACCTGCACCGTTTTGTGGGCTTCCAGCACCATGGTGCCGTTGGGGCGAATGTCGGCGATGGTGGCGGTGATGTTGAAGGCCACCCGCTCGGTGGTTTCGACTTCCCCTTCGGCGCGGAACAGCCCGTTAATTTGCCCCTGAATGCGCGGATCGCCCCCGCTCTGGGGAGACGGCTTCACATCGTCGATGCCTTTGAGTATCACCCAATCTTGCAGCACGGCGTCGAACAACATGTTCTTCCGCCGCTGCACTTCGCCTTCGGAATTGGTCTGCGATTTGATGTCGACACGGATCGTCACCAGATCATTAACGCGCAGCTCTTTCGGCGGCGGCAAGTGGCGATAGTACGGGCTGCCCTCTTGCAGCGTCAGCGGGGCCGGTTGCCCACTGGCCAACACCCGCC
This sequence comes from uncultured Planctomycetaceae bacterium, assembly GCA_937967755.1. Lineage (GTDB taxonomy): Bacteria > Planctomycetota > Planctomycetia > Pirellulales > Pirellulaceae > CALBTA01. The sequence goes on from CALBTA010000031.1 coordinate 14,060, forward strand.
GGTAAAGGCTGGAGTTTTGGGCAGCAGCGTCGTGCGCAGAAAACACAGCCATCACCACCGAACACAGAATCAATTGATGTAGTTTTTTTGTCATTGGTCATTGGTCATTTGAATGTTTCCAACGCGCAGTCCGAACGAAGCGGGCTTGCCAACCCTTGTGTTTTGTGGCGCGGCCGGCGATTCAACCCTCGGCGAGCCGGC
>CALBTA010000032.1 GCA_937967755.1 uncultured Planctomycetaceae bacterium
AAGCCGGTCCGCTGTTCGCCGACCGTCGCTACTTTCGCAATATGATCACCAAAGGAAATATGGACGTCACGACACGGCTGCTTACCCACTTTTGGTCGCAGGCGTTGGAGAAAGACTTAACCGCCGGGGAAGCCCTAGCCGCCGCGAAGGCCAACATGGCTGACGACGCCGCCGGGCATGCAGGATACCACTGGTGCCTGTGCGAACTGAACCTGCTGGGCGACCCGACGCTCGACCTTCGCTCGGCCGCCCCGAAGCTGCCGGAGGTGAAGTTCGTTGCTGGAATTCGTCCAGGAAAACAGCAGTACCGTGTTCACACCGATACGCCGGGCGCGACGATTTGTCTGTGGCAAGGCGATGCTGTTTATGAAGTGGCCACCGCTGGCGGGTCGGGCGAGGCGGAATTCACCATCGATCCACGCTCTGGCGAAATATTGCTGACCGTCAGCGGAGCGAACCTGAACACGTTCGCCGCCAGCGTCAAGGTTTCGCGCTAGTGCGTAGGTAGCCGAACTCATGCGAGTTTGGGGAATTCACTTCTGTGCCCGAATTTTCACGACTTCTGCTACTGGACAATTGCTCCTACTTCTTGCGCGTCACCTTTTTCTTGGCCGTCTTACGTTTGGCAGCCTTCTTCTTAGTCATCTTCTTCTTCGCCCCCGCGGCCAGCCCTTTGCTGATGATGTCTGCGCATTGGGCCGCAGGCATATGGGCCAGGTGCTGAAAGGCAACGGCCAAGACACGTTTCGTCTCGGTGACGTTGATCTGCGACCCTGCTGTATCAGTATGGCGGGAAACTTCGTTGTAAAACTGGTTCAAATTCATGGTGATTCTCCCAAGGTGAAAAGAGTATGCGAGGGTTCCAGTGGAAAAGTCTGCCCGAATCGACCGAAAGTGTCAATTCGGATTCGTACGTGGTGCGGGCTTCCAACCTAAGAACGTGTTTGAAAATAGTAGTAGGCACGCTCCGCGTGCCGCAACTGAGCAATGATGCCGGTCGTTTCGGCGGACGGCACAGGGACTGTGCCTGCTACTTTGAATTCTCAAACACGTTCTAATGTGCGAGATTGACTGGAGCCGCCGGGCGCTTACTGGCAGTGTGTGGAAGCCGTTGTCCGAAAAAGTGTGCCGAAAATTTTGGCGAAATTGAGGGCGAGAAGACCATTTCGCAAATTCCGGACAGAAAAGTGTACTGCGCTTGACAGGAATATGGAAATGCGTATACTATACAGCTGTTTGGTACGACGGTCTTCCAAGGCCGTCGAAACAGAGCGATTTGGGTACAACTACGTAGGACGCAGCCCCACTGCGTCGGGGACGGGTTACCAACCCGTCCTACTTCGCCGATCGTCTTCATCAAGGCGTCAGGCGAATGCACCACCCACCCCCGAAATGTGCGATTTTGGTACATTTGGGGCGGGAAGTGATTTAATCGTGGCGTTGTAACCTGTTGCAGTTCCATGACTTAGGAAAACACATGTTTAAGTGACGACGCCTCAAATGCACCACCGGGTACGAGAACGTGGTGTCAGCGCGGTTTGCGACGAACCCGTAGTCACAAGCTGCCAGCTTGTTGACGGGTACGGATTGATGATGAACACCGCAGTAAAACAAGATGCACGGCTGGAAATTGGACTGACGCAATTCATCGGGCAAGTTGGCAGCTTGCCGCTGCGGGAGTTTTTCAGCGCGCCTGTTGCACAAAGACGTGCAACGCGCAGCGCTTTTGGGGCCCCCTGGGAACCTTTGAAGTGTTGCACATAAGACACCAATGCGCAGCGCGCGTGTTGAAAAACTCCGTAGGTGCAGGCGGCCTTGCCTGCGAACTTGCGTTGGCTGATCGTGTCTGACTAGACTGAAACCGGAGCGCATGTTTGTTGTGCTGCGCCGAATTTGGTCTAATTGGTCGAGGTCACATTTTGAGCAAGTCACTTCGCTTTGCTGCCCTGCGGGCGCTATTGGAAGCCTTTGGACATGAACCGCGACGAAGCTTGGGAATTGGTGTGCGAGTATACCGGCAGCGAGAGCTTGCGCCGGCATATGCTGGCCGTCGAAGCGGCCATGCGGGCGTACGCCGCGAAGTTTTCCGCCGACGAAAATAAGTGGGGCATCGTCGGGCTGCTGCACGACTTCGACTACGAGCGCTGGCCCGACCCGCCCGATCACCCACTGCAAGGCGCTGCGATCTTGAAGCAGCGCGGGTATCCAGACGATGTGATCTACGCGATCTGTTCGCACGCGGATTATCTACCTGACTACCCGCGCGTGAATTTGATTGACAAAGCGCTGTACGCGTGCGATGAGTTGGCCGGTTTCATCTCGGCCTGCGCGATGGTCCGCCCCGAGCGGATCGTCGGCATGAAGGCGAAAAGCGCGCGGAAGAAGATGAAGGTCAAAGCTTTCGCCGCGGCGGTGAAGCGCGAAGACATCATTCAAGGAGCAGAAGACTTAGGCGTGGAACTGAACGAGCATATTCAGTTCGTGATCGATGCAATGGCCGGGATCAAAGAAGACTTGGGCCTGGGTTAAGCCCGTCGCCATAGGTGGAAGGGTGCACCTTCGACCGTCCATTGGTAAACCCAATAGAGCGGGTAGGTAATCAGCATCCAAACAGCCGCCGATCCGAAAAATGCTGATTCCATTCGCCGCGCTCCAAAACTTCACAAAATATTCACCTGAAGTTAAAGGTTTCTACATCACAGCCTTTGGTCTGTCCAGTTCAATTTCGGCCGCAGCGGGCGCATAAATAAAGCCGCATTCGAATTGCGGCTTTATCGCTTTGGAGAGATCTAGTGCGTCAACTACGCACAACGGGTATTACCGTCACGAAAAGCAATTGCGGCTAGTCGACCCGCCGTAAGAGTTTCGCGGGAACCCGCGAATAGTCTGTACGGTTTGGGCGTCGTACTGACCGCGCTCGGGCATCGCCAGCGACGCTGGATGCACTGCTTGCTGCGAAGGCAAAGGGCGTTGCCCAGAGACGTAATGTGGCGCGTCCTCAGCCGCGGCGTCGGCTGTTTCGGTCGGAAACAGCCGGCTGCCCAAGCGCGGGCCGGCACAACCGACCGTCAACAACAAGGACAGACCGCATAGCAACGAAGCCAGTTTGCCAAGTGAATACGCTCGCAGCATTGTGTAGTTCTCCCAATATCCCCCACAGTCAATAGCTTTCTCTCAAGTTATCGGCAAGAGGAATCGGGATCGTTTGTATGCTCGTACACAAATCGGAAAATGAAAGCATCAGACGTCGTGAGACTTCTAATACTTTCAGGCTCAGAATGGAGTTTTCCGCACTCCCTAACTTAGCTACCTCAACAGCCGTGCCTTTAGATTTCTAAGCGGCTGCAACGCCATCACATTGTTGCTGGCTGCCGTGAACTTCGCGCGGAGGGTGGCAACCAGGCATGTCTTCGCTGTAGTACTGTTGCAACACAGTGCTGAAGTCATTCAGGTTGGCGACCTTGACGAACGCATCACGCACCGTTTTTCCCAGCGGATGCAGGTGCGAATACTTGATGCCGAATTTCCGCATCTGCCTGCCGCAGCGGTCGCCGTATAACTCGTCGGCCAGCCGGTAGTGTTCGCTCAGCACGTCGCGCTGCTGAAATACGCTGGGCGGCTCGGGCAACGGCTCTCCGGCGAGCAGCGCCCGGGCCTGTTGAAAAATCCAAGGGTTGCCGATTGCCCCGCGCGCGACCGTGACGCCATCGACGCCCGTTTGCTGCAACATGTCGATACAGTCTTGGGCCGTGAACAAATCGCCGCTTCCCAAGATGACACGCTGCCCGGCGTGCTGCTTCAACTCGCGCAAGAATTCCCACTTACTCGGGCCGATGTACCGCTGCTTCACGGTACGGCCATGCACTGTAATCGCGGCAACTCCAACATCGAACGCCCCGTCCAGAATTTCGAAAAAGCAATCTCGGCTTTGCTGCGAATCATCAATGCCGCGGCGCATTTTTACCGTGACAGGGATATTCGGCGGCACCACGTCGCGCGTGCGGCGAACAATCTCGAGCGCCACATCGGGTTGCCCTAAATGAAACCCGCCCCGGCATCGCCCCAGCACCTTCTTCACCGGGCAGCCAAAATTGATATCGATCACATCGAAGCCCGCTTCAACTAACCGCTTCGCCCCGGCTGCGAATTGTTCAGGCTCGGCCCCCATCAATTGGCCACCGACCGGGTGTTCCTCATCGCTGACGTGCAGGAAATGCCCGGTCTTAGCCCGCCTCTTCAAGCCGACCAGAAACTGATCGAGCATGACCTCGCAAAGGGTGTAAGGCGCGCCCAACCTGCGTGCGATCACGCGCATCGGCCAATCGCTGTAACCCGACAGCGCCGCCTGCACGATGGGCATGTCGACTTGGATAGGTCCGACAACTAGCTTGGGTAGCGGGTGCATCAAGATTCAAAAGCGTTGCCATAAGTTCTGCTAATTCACAACCAAACATTGTATCGGGTCAGCCGTTGACACTAAAGGTTTGGAAAAGTGCAGTCGATAACTAGCAATAACTTAGACAGAGAAGCTTGTTCGGCGTCAGCCGGACAACATTGAGGTCGCACGGCTACCTGCCCCAGTCGTGCGGCCTTTTTTGTTTCTTGTCGGAACAGACCGTGGCGTTCGCCGTCACCGTCGCGGCAAACGGATGAGGTCTCGCAGCCGTGACGCCGATTCAGCCCTGCTTTCGGGGGAGGTTCGCGTCACACCGCCGACGACGATTTCCACATCATCGATCATCGCTTCGCCCAGCCCAGTCAATTCGAAGTCGACCGTCAAATGTTGATCTCGAACAGCCGTTCCGAACAAGGTGAATCGTTCCCAACCATCGGTGCGGCCAATGGTGATCGCACCTTCTTTGCCGGTTACTGATTCGTAAATCATTAGGCCGTCGAACGAATCCACCAGCGGCGAATCGATGCGAACAAATCCCGAAACGCGGAAAGTTTGCCCAGCGCGTATCGGGGCGTTCGGCGAACGAATCCATACAGGCGGCGTTTCCACCAGCGCTGCGTTTGCATCGCCACCGCGCGTTGCCTCCATCCGCAACGAATACTCGCCTGTTCGCGGTGCCACAGTAGAAAGTTCAACGAAGCTGCGAACTTGCGGTTGCTCATGGCGATAGTGACGCCAGCCCGCCTGGGTCATGCGGTCCAGACTTTCCATGTTGCCGCTTTGCTCGGTCGCTCGCGAAGCGCCTGCTGTGATTGTTGCCCAGGGTTGAATCGCCTGAATTTCAAAGCAGCGCGCGACCGGGGGCTGAATCCCGTTCACCTGCATGATCGAATCTTCCCATGCTGCCCGGCGCACTTGGGCCAGCGCAACCGATGCCCGCTGCGTGTACATCGACGCGGCCCCGACAACGCCATCGTTGACCATCCTATCGGCCTGCTGCAAATTCACATCGATCAATGAAAGCCGGGTCGCCAAATCTCTTGGCGCTTCGTTCCCGCTGCGCTGCGCTAACACGCTCTTGGTACGTTCTAACAAGGACACGGTCGAGGCCAACTGCAACTCGGTCACTCGGTTGCGCTCAGTCGCGGCGTTCTGTGCTACGCGGGCGTAGATGAGCGGGTCGGTCGTGAACACCAGTGCCGTCGCCCAACCGAGTGATTTGAGTGCGACGCCGACTCCTCCGGTGACGCGGCGGTGGGCCAGCGGTCGTACACCCGTCGGCGAAATCTGGTAGGCATCGCTGGATTCCGATACACCAGGAACAACCAACGACAGCCGGTTGACCGCCGGCGGGGCAATGCAGTGCTGCGAGCCCTCGGCAATCTGTGTCAGCAAGATCAATTGTGATTGCTGTGAAGAGAACATCGCCGCCCGCACGCCCGGCTGCGAAACGTCCAGCGGCGTTACATGGCTGCCAAGTGCCAGCCAGGGTTCGATCAGGTCTAACTCGCGGTTGACCATCTCTAACAAATGTGCGCGCTGAACAGCGGGTGAGCCGTCCCCGTCAAGCCGATCTCGCGAAGTGAAAACCAACCCGCGAGCGCCGGCGGTTAGCGCCGACCATGCCAAGAGGCGAAGCTGCTGCGGCTCGACGTTTGGGTTGGCATCGACGCCGGCGACCTTCGCTTGTTCCAACTGGCCCGCTGGGGGTTGCGTTTGAACTATCGCCCAGGCGGGCGTTCCAGGGCGAAGCAACTGCCGGCGCGCGGTGAACCAATCGCTGTACTGGTTCAGTTGGTGCGAACTTCCCAAAGGCTCGCGGCGCAACAACATCACATTGGCAACCCGGCTATACGCCCGCAACGCTTCGTTGGCCTGCGCGATCAATGGGCGGCCTGGTTGTTTATCCGCCCGGCGTAAGGCGAACGCCAAATCGCGAACGCCGGCGAGTTGCCGGCCGTCCAGATCGGCACCAAGATGCCAGGCGATCACGCGATCATGGTTGGGGCCAACACTTCGCCCTTGCCCCACCGCGGGCGGCGGCGCGATGATCCACATGTTGTGGCGACGCGCTTCGGCGATTTGCCAGGGAGATGGCGGCGTGCCGATCTGCACGGCGTTAAAGCCTAGGCGCTTAAGAAACTCAAACGACTCGCCCCGGTGCTCAATGGCCCGCACGAACACAGGGTGCCCGTCTACCATCAGGACCGCGCCCCGCTGTTCGATAGCCACTTGCGTCACCGGCGGGGCATTTCCATCTCGTCCGGATTGCCACGCCCCTGCGGATGCGAACTGCGCCTGCTGTACGCTTGATGGACGATCCGATCCTTGGTCAGCCGGTTGCCACCCGCTTTGCTTCACCGGCAAATAACCTTCGATTTCCAAGTCGTCAATGAAAATCTCGTTCGTACCGACACCGCAATAAGCGTTCAGAACAACGAGGTCGAGATACGCTTCACGGACATCAACATCCTTATCAATTTGCAACCTCAGAACGCGCGCCTGTTGGGCAACGAGTTGCGGCGTGCCTTCGAGGGTTAACCGTTGCCACGCGCCGGCGTCGCGATAGATGGAACCCTGCAACAATGCCGTGACGGGCCGCGATGTCTTCGGGTCGATGCAGCGCGGGAACACCACCCGCGCGAGTAGTTGCACCCCGGGCCGTGGAGACTTCACCCAAATACTGACCGATAACTCTTCAATGACCCGGGGCCGGTCGATCGATTGGCTGAGGTATAGGAAGCTTCCCGTGCTGGTGGTGTATCTCAGTTGTTCGCAACCATGCCCCCAGTGCGATTGCGTCTGCACGCGCCGGTGATCAAGCAAGCGGTGGTTGGTGTCGGCTCCCGCGAAGTTCCAAGAGGTCTCTGGCGACTCGTAGTTCTCTCGAAACCCTGCCCGCGCGCATTCAATCCCCGCTGCCGCGACAAGGACCCAAACCGCGGCAAGCGTACCGATTGCACCGAATCTGCTGGCGCCGAGAGGAAATGTCCACGTCGTCGGACTCATAGTGGATGGTCAGGCTGTCGTCGTCTGCGGCGGCTGTGGATAAAATACAACGTGACGCAGCGGTCGTTGTGTCGGCGCAAGTCGGGCTTGTATCAGGATTTACACACACCAGCCAGATCAAACGTTGACGTCCCGCATCATGCTGGCGCCCAGGGCGTGAGCGGGTGATTTGACCTAAACCTCCTACCACCAATGATTTAGGTCGAGTGTTGAGCGTTCCCGCCGGCGTCTGGCACACCCTGTGCAATGGAGTGGGTCAGTTCGCCTGAGACGCCAGGCCGCCATCTACATGCTACTTCAGTTAGGAACACCATGAGCAGCGCACCACGCACCGAGAACAACGAAGCCGATCAACTCCCTAAGGATCTGGTCGAACTAACCGCCGCCATCGCCGCCTTACCCGCCGAGCACCGGCGCAACGTGGAGCCGATTCTGTTGCGGGTGACCGAAAGCACACGGCGCCGCCGGCGAATCCTAAACCTCGTTCAAGAAGCATTGGCCCAACTTCGCTTGGACATGAAATACTTGATGTTCGACTTGGAAGCGACCCGACGTGAACGCGACGCCCTTCGCGAAGGCACTGATACGGACGATTAAGCTCCGCCCTCCGGTTCGAGAATTGCGTCATTCGCTCGGCGAAAGCCAGCTTTTCCCGGGGGAAACGCGACTTTTTCGGCTCGCGCCGTTGTCGCACCCCGAGTAGTTGCGTACCATGAAACTACAGAGAACCCGCGCTACCGCGCTCCTCAAAGATCCCGCCCCACCACTTTTCTTCGCCGAATTTACCGGCAATGTGCGACACCGATGATCGATGTCTGATTTGACTGCGGAACAGTTTGCCCATCGCATCTTCGACGTCAACCTGTTGGACGAGCGTGAACTTGATTCGGTCTGGGGAGAATTCGGAACCCGCAATATTGCCTTCGACGATTTCCGCAATTTGCTGCTGCGGAAAGAGTTGCTCACCAACTTTCAGGTCGAAAAACTGCTGCGCGGCGACCGCAGCGGTTATTTCTATGGCGACTATAAAGTGCTGTACCTGGTCGGCACCGGAACGTTCGCGCGGGTCTTTCGGGCGGTCAACATCAAGACGAAGAAGGTCGTCGCGGTAAAGGTGCTGCGCCGGCGCTGGAGCGAAGACCCCAAGAAAACAGAACAGTTCCTACGTGAAGGGCAAATGGGGACGAACCTCCGCCACATTGGAATCGTTCCGATCTATGAAGTTCACAGCGTTGCCCGTTCCCACTTTCTGGTGATGGAGTTCGTTGAAGGGCAAAACTTGCGGCACTTTGTGCGCGTGCGTGAAAAAGTTGAACCGCTGGAAGCCGTTAAGCTGATGATCGACGTCTGCGGCGGGCTGGCCCACGCATTTGATCGCGGCGTGAGCCACCGCGACTTAAAACTATCGAACATTCTCGTCTCATCCAGAGGCCGTGCCCGGCTGGTCGACTTTGGTCTGGCGGGTATCGGCGAAGGTGCCATGCTGGACGAGAACCTAGCCGACTTCCCCAACCCCCGGACGATTGACTACGCCGCCTTGGAACGCGTGACCGGCGTAAAGAAAGACGACCGCCGGAGTGACGTCTATTTCACCGGCTGCATTTTCTACCACTTGCTGACCGGAAAAGCGCCGCTGCGGGAAACGAAGGATCGGTTGCAGCGGATGAGTTTGACGCGGTTTGAAGAAATCGTGCCGATCGTCAAGCTGGAACCAAAGCTGCCCGTACCCGTGATGATCGTCGCCAACAAGGCGATGGAACTGAATCCAACCAAGCGCTACCAGACGCCGGGCGAAATGTTGGCCGATCTGGAAATCGCCAAGAAACGCCTGGAAGAGGCGGTCGAGACGGGCGAGGATCTTTCGCTCGAAACGCTGGGAACGGCCGAAGCCGAAGAGGCCATGCGATTGAAAACCGCGCGGGCACAGGCCGAAGGCGACAACCTGACGGTCATGATTGTCGAGTCGGATGTCGAGATGCAGAACTTGCTCCGGGACCAGCTTAAAAAACATGGCTACCGGGTGTTGGTCTTCAACGATCCCAGCCGGGCGTTGGCCCGCTTTCAAGACCAACATGTCGCCGATTGTGTCTTGTTCTGTGCCGATAACATCGGCACTGCCGCCCTCGAAGCCTACAACGATTTCGGCCGGCTCGATCGTACGCGAAGGGTGCCCGCCGTGCTGTTGCTGGGAAAGAAACAGGCCGCTTGGGAAAGCCAAGTTAAGACAGGCGAACATCGCCGCGTTCTAGCCATGCCGGTAGGGATGAAGGCAGTCCGCGCGGCCATGAAAGATGCGATGGCCAACGCGCCGACGCCGGCCGTGTAAGCCCTGCTTGCCATTTTGCGTTAGCTCTGGCGTTGGCCTGCTGCTTGCGATGGGCAACAATGCAGTTGTTGGTGCGGAACCTACCGCACCAAATCTCGCACCCTAGCCCGCAATCGCCATGAGCAGCAATCTCGAGAAAGACGCCCGAAGTGGAAAAGCTCGCCGCGGGTTCGGCGGGCTGATCGCCATCTTGATCGCCATTGTTGTGGGCGTGCTCGTTGGCGTGATTTTTGGCGAACGGATGTGGCTGGCTTCGGGAGAGGTCTCCAACTACCGCGACCGCTTGCAGAAAACTTACGATCAAAAAGCTGTCTTCGCTAAAGACGCCGAAGAAGAAGCCGCCGCTGCAGGCGAAGCGGGAGACTTTGCAAAACAACGGGACTTGCTCGCCGAAGCCCAGCGGCTGCGGAGCCACAGACCGCTCATCCAGCAGCGTATCGATGAAGTTGAAGCCCTGGAGTCTCAAGCTCAAAGAGAAAAAGATTCCGCCGCCAACCGCGTTGCCGCCGTCTTCGCAGAACTTACCAAGTTCGTGGGCGACATCTTTCTGCAAGTCTTGAAACTGCTGGTCATTCCACTGGTGGTCACCAGCATGATCTGCGGCATCACGTCGCTGGGCGATGTTCGCAAGCTTGGCAAGATGGGCGGGTGGACCATTGGGTACTACGTCTTCACGATGGCCGTGGCGGTTGCGATTGGCATCGCTTTGGTCACCATGATTCAGCCGGGTGCGCAGGCGGATGATACGTTCAGCTATGTGAAAGAAAGTGTGCAAGAGAAGGAAGGCGTCGGCCCGATGGAAACGTTGTTGAACGTTTTCCGAGGGCGCGAAGATGACAAGGGCAGCGGCATGTTCCCTTCCAACATCTTCGAAGCCGCCAGTAGCACCAATGTATTGGCGTTGATCGTGTTTGCGATCATCTTCGGTGCGGCCCTGACGACCGTCGGCGAAAAAGGCCTGACCGTCATCGCGTTCTTTGAAGGTGCCAATGAAGCGGTGATGAAAATGGTGCATCTGGTGATGCTGCTGGCCCCGATCGGAATCTACGGGCTGGTCGCCTGGAACATCGCCAAGAACGGCGGCGGCGAGGCGTTCTATGAAGAGATTCGAAAGCCGTTCTGGCCCGTGAGCACCGTGCCCATCGACTTCAGCCTGCACGCAGTGTTCCTCTCGCCGCTCA
>CALBTA010000033.1 GCA_937967755.1 uncultured Planctomycetaceae bacterium
CGCGCAGGTCGAAGGCCAGTGGCTGACCCGTGAACAGTGGCGGGCCAAGGGCGGGTACGTCTATTACCAAGGCCGTTGGCGTTTGCCGCAGGAGGTCGAGGTTATCCAGTCGAAGACCGGCCAGCGACTGGCCGAGAAGCAGTGGCTGCTTCGCTTGCGCAATTGGCGGGAACAGTTGGTGACCGAAGACGGGGCCAAAGCCCGTGATGCGCTGTTGGCCATTGATGATCCGCAGGCCGTTTCGGCGATCGCGCAGTACCTGTTGAGCGACCCGCTGCGCCCGGCGAAGATGATTTACATTACTGTGTTGTTGAACATTGGCGATGGAGCTTGCGTGCAGGCGTTGGTTGCCTCGTCGTTGCAGGATCCGGATGAAGAAGTTCGCGTCACCTGTATCGATGCCATCGAGCAACTCGACCCGCCAGGAGTGGTCACCGCTTACGTCCAAGCGCTCGGGCACAAGAATAACCACGTCGTCAACCGGGCAGCCTACGCCCTTTCTCGGCTAGGCGATTCGACCGTGGTGCCGTCGCTGATCGACGCCTTGGTAACAATGCATACTTTCACGTACCAGCCGAACCGCTCTGCCAGCCCCGATACGATTACCACTTCGTTCGTAAACGATCAGCGCGAAGGTGCCGCGGCTGCGCCGCCGCTGATGCCCAAAGGCAGCGGGCTGTCGGTCGGCGATGGAAAGAAAACGACTACCCGACGGGTGAACAACGAAGAGGTTCACCGGGCCTTGCTCCAGCTTACGCGCGGCCCTAACTACGGCTACAACCAGCAAGTATGGCAGCAATGGCTGGAAAGCCAACATCAGTCGGCAAATCTTGACGGCCGCCGGCAGTAGCCTTTCTTTCGAATCGCAATTCGGATTTGACTCCCGCATTGGGCAAAGTCGCGGAAGCCTCTAGTCAGCCGCAATAGAAGGCGGCCCGAAATCATCAGGCGTTTGACTGCCCTATCCCCTTAGCGGCCGCGGCGAGTAGAATTCTGCCAAAGCTCGCCTATGTAAAGATGTCCCTGATGAGCGATTCGGCCCGAGAACACCATGAGCAGCCGTCCGGTGATGCGCCGCGGGATGATGCTGCGCTTGAAGAGAGCCAGGCAGTTGACCGGGTCGATGCGGATGACTCGCCGGCGGAGAAACCAGCGGATAGTGACAAGTTGTTCACACCGAGCTTCATTGGGTTGTTAGTCGTCATTTTTTTAGGGGCGACCAACGATAACATCTTCCGCTGGCTGGTGATCGGCATCGGGAAGACACACGTCACCCCCGAGAGCGAACGTTGGGTGCTGGCGATTGGATCGATCGCCTTCGTGCTGCCTTACTTATTGTTCGCCGCGCCGGCGGGGTTTCTGGCCGATCGATTTAGCAAGAACCGGGTGATCGTTGGCTTCAAAGCGGCTGAAATTTTGATCATGTCGCTCGGCATTGCCGGCATCCTTACCGGGCAGTTGTACCTGTTGTTCGCCGTCGTTTTTTTGATGGGTGCGCAGAGCGCCCTGTTCGGCCCGTCGCGCTACGGGGCGATTCCCGAGATGGTTTCGGTCAAACAAATTTCCGCCGCCAATGGCGCGATCGGGCTGGTGACGGTCATCGCCACGGTGGTGGGCATGGGAATCGGCAACCTGTTGGCCGACGACGTCAACGGCAAGCTGACCGGGCAGTCGCACTGGCTGCCCGCCGCGGCGACGCTGATCGGCGTGGCGATTTTCGGGTGGCTGGCCAGTTTGATCATTCGCCACTTGCCGTCGGCGAACCCCACACGGATGTTCCCATTCAACCCCATCGCCATCGCGCAGCAAACCTGGCGAGACATCATGACGTTGGCCAGCGACCGCATGATCTTGCGCGTCGCGCTGGGTGTCACGTTCTTTTGGGCGCTGGGGGCGTTGTCGCAGTTGAACATCGATCAATACGCGTTCGAAGGGGGCGCGACGCTGCAATCGCACGTGATCTACCTACTGGTCTCGTTGGTCGGTGGCGTTGGCTTGGGCTGTGTGTTGGCGGGCGTTTGGTCGGCCGGTCGCGTGGAGTTGGGCCTGTTGCCGCTAGGGGCCGCGGGCATCATGATCAGCGCGCTGTTGCTGTTCACCGTGCAAGGAGTGTTGATCAATTCCGCTGGCGAGCAAACGTTCAGCTACGCGCTGGCCTGTTTTTTCTTGTTCACCCTGGGTGCGAGCGCCGGGCTGTTCAGCGTGCCGTTGGAAGCTTATTTGCAACACAACAGCCCGCCGGAGCGGTTGGGTTCGATTTTGGCCGCCAGCAACTTCATTACGTTCGGTTGCATGTTGTTGGTGTTCGTGTTGTTCATGGTCATGCGGCGGCCGATGCACGAAGGGGCGTTCGCCAACCTCGATCTGCCAAACATCACCGCCGTCCAGCAGCAACAAGTCGACGCGGCGACCACAGCGTTTCGTGCCGAATGGGATCGACCGCCGGCAACAGTCGAAGAGGATCCGCCGGAATCATCGTCTTCGCTCAAATTCAAAGAGCCGCCCGCGCCCGACATCAACAAAGCCTTGCAGCCATTCGAAGATGAAAATACCCGCCGGGTGGCGCTGGCCCATTTGATGTGGGCCGACTTGCAAGAGCGAACCGAGCGCGGACTGCCCACCAGCTATGAGGGTTACAAGCAGAAATTTCCCGATGACTGGGGTGCCGTTTACAACATCTATCGCCAGCATTCCGGCTTGCCGTGGCTGTCGTCGGCACAGATCTTTTTGTTGATCAGCCTGCTGACCGTGCCGGTGTTCATTTACATCAACTGGCTCCGCCCGCATGGGTTCATTCGCTGTGTGGTTTGGATCCTCAGCCGCACGTTCTATCGCCTCCGGGTCGAAGGGTTGGAGAACCTGCCGGCCCGAGGCGGGGCGCTGTTGATTTCCAACCATGTGTCGTGGCTCGATGGCGTGCTGGTGATGCTGATCAGTTCACGCCCGGTCCGCATGGTCGTGTTCGCCGGCAACTTCCAAAACCCGTTGCTCAAGAGCGTCGCCGAAAAGCACGGCACGATCTTTCTAACGGCCAACCCCAAGGCCCTCGCCCGCGGCATCAAAGAGGCTCGCGAAGGCATCAAAAGCGGCGATCTGGTGGCGATTTTTCCGGAAGGGGGCATCAGCCGCGTTGGGCATGTGCAAGCCTTCAAACCGGGCATGATGAAAATCCTCAAAGGGACCAACGCCCCGGTGATTCCGATCTATATCGATCAACTGTGGGGCAGTATCTTTAGTTTCTCAGGCGGGAAGTTCTTTTGGAAATGGCCGAAGGCAATTCCGTACCCGATCACGATTCACATTGGGCGGCCGGTTGAAAATCCTGAAGATGTGCATCAAGCCCGCCAGGCGGTTACCGAACTGGGAGCGAAAGCCGTGGAGCAACGGACCGAAAAAATGACAACGCTAGGGCGAAAACTGATCAGGGCGTGCAAACAGCGGAAGTTCGCGAGCAAGGCCGCTGACTCTTCCGGCGAAGACATGACCGGTGCCAACCTGCTGATCCGCGCGTTGATCTTGCGGCGTCTGCTGCGCCGGCACGTGTTGGCCGAAGACGAACAGCGCGTCGGCGTGCTGATTCCCCCATCGGCCGGGTCGGTCGTGGTCAACGCTGCGCTGGCGCTCGATCGCCGCGTGGCGGTGAATTTGAACTACACCGTTTCGACCGATGTGATGAACTATTGCATCGATACCGCCGGCATCCAGCATGTGCTGACCAGCCGCAAAGTGCTCGACATGCTCGACATCAAAATCGACGAGTCGAAGCTCGTCTTCCTGGAAGATTTCAAAGAGAAAGTGACCACGGGAGATAAGGTCGCGGGGGCAATGGCCGCTTACGTCACGCCGGCGGGCATCCTGGAACGTTCGCTGAAGTTGCACCAGGTAGATCCTGATGACTTGCTGACAATCATCTTCACCTCCGGATCGACCGGCACGCCCAAGGGGGTCATGCTTTCCCATGCGAATGTGGGGTCGAACGTCGAGGCGATCGACCAGGTCGTCCACCTGAAGAAGGACGATGTGATCATCGGCATTTTGCCGTTGTTTCATTCATTCGGCTACACCGTCACGCTGTGGTCCGTGCTGACGCTCGATATCAAAGGGGCGTACCACTACAGCCCGCTCACACCGCGACCTATTGGGCGGCTGTGCAAACGGAACAAAGGCACGATCTTGCTGGCGACACCGACATTCTTGCGCAGCTATTTGAAGCGCTGCGCTCCGGAGGATTTCGAGTCGCTGAACGTCGTCGTCGCCGGGGCAGAGAAATTGCCGACTGAACTTTGCCAGGCGTTCGAGGACAAATTCGGCGTCCGCCCGGTCGAAGGGTTCGGCGCGACCGAGCTTTCTCCGTTGGTATCTGTCAACATTCCGCCCAGCCGTTCGATCAATAATTTCCAGAATGATTTGAAGGAAGGTTCTGTCGGCCGCCCCATACCTGGGGTAACTGCCAAGGTTGTGCATTTGGAAACGGGCGAGGAGTTGGGCGCAGGCGAATCGGGCATGCTGCTGATCCGCGGCCCCAACGTGATGAGCGGATACCTCGACCTGCCCGACAAGACCGCCGAAGTCGTCAAGGATGGTTGGTATGTGACCGGCGACATCGCGGTGATTGATGACGACGGCTTCATTCACATCACCGGGCGCGAAAGCCGGTTCTCCAAGATCGGCGGCGAGATGGTGCCGCATATCAAGATCGAAGAAACCCTGACCGAGATCATCGCCGCCGATGAAGAAGATGGCCTGCAAGCCATCGTCACCGCCGTACCCGATGAGCGCAAAGGCGAACGCCTAATCGTGCTGCACACCAAGCTAGAGAAATCGGCCGACGAACTTATCGAGGGCCTAAGGGCTGCCGGGCTGCCAAATCTCTTCATCCCCGGCCGCGATGCGTTCATCGAAGTCGATGAGATTCCGGTCCTGGGAACCGGCAAACTCGACCTGAAACAGGCCAAGGAACTGGCGGCTGAGAAAACGCAGGTGGAACACAACGCTTAGTGAAGCTGCGCGTCGAGTATCATGCCTTACGATAGGTCACTTAACTGGAAGATTTTCTGTCACCGCCCACCGACCGACGCGGAACAGCCAAGCTGTTGCAAAGACAACCTAAGTTGGTTGCCGATCACCTTGTGCATCGTGGAATTCCCTAATCCGCTTTAGCAGTTCGTCAATCGGAATTGCCAAGCCGACAGATGGAATGTTTATTGGCGCGTTCGAAAGCCCTCGGTTGGCACGGGAGAGCATTCGCTTGATTGGACTAACACGGGCCAAGACTGCGTCAGTGTCAACGGGAACAATGCCCAAGAAGCGTTGCCCCATGAAGTCGTAAGCATATATTTCCGCGATTTCATCCCAGCGAATCAAGCCTACCGCAACGGCAGAAGCGTTGTCCGTGATTCCGCGTTCGTCAACGATTAACGATGGACGTCGCACCAGCAGGCGGAACAGTGCATAGAGACCACACAATCCGAAGAACGGAACGCCGACAAAAGTGCAAATGAAAACCGCAACAATCCCAACATCAAGTTGTTCACGGTATAGCCCCAGCAAAACTCCAAGCACAACGAATGCGGTGGCACCGATAAAAATCGCAACAGTCTTTCCGATGCTCGGAAAGAAGATCAGCGGACTGGGTGTTGCCATTCGATGAAACGCGCGGTCAACGGAACTCTGTCCGACAAGCTGTCGTCAAGAACGTACTTGCCAACACGATGTCGAATGGATCGCCATTCAACCCATCTTAACACCATGTTGGTTTGGGGGGCAGCGCGGAATCGCTGGTGCGATGCCACCGCTAGCTTTGGGAATCGCCGGATTTCAGTTCCAGCTTGGAGCAAACCTCCAGCGTGTACGGACCTGGATGTCCGTACTACGATTTCTCGATTTGACTTCTCAGCGATTGACCTTGCGACCGCTGGAAGCGCTGCCTATCCTTCCCACCTATCTTCTTGCTTCCTCACTTCCGCTTGAAAGTTGTCGCATGCGAGGCCGCTCGCTCACTTGCGGACTGCTGTTGCCCGTGGTGCTTTGCGCACTGGCGCTGGGCTGCCGTGGGGGCGGTTCCGCGCAGCAGGCGCAGCTGCAACAGTTTCAACAGCAATACACGGCGCAGATCAACGAACTGCAGCGCCGGGCCAGCAGCCTGGACGCGAACAACGTCGACTTGCACCAGCAGCTTGCCCGCAGTGAACAACACGTCCGCGTTCTGCAGCAGGATTTGCAATTAGTCCGCACGGAACTGGCCGATACGACGCAGCGCCTCGCCCAGGTCGATGCCGAGCGAACCGCGGCGGCCAAGCGCGTCGCCATGCTGGAAGCTAGCTCGCAACAGCGCGGCGGGGCGATGATCACCGCCAACAGCAGCCTGCGGAAAGAGATCGAATCGCTCAACATTCCCGGCGTGAACGTCCGCCACGAAGGCGGCGCGGTGCACTTGGAAATTCCGTCGGAACGGTTGTTCCAATCCAACAGCGCCAACCTAATTCAACCGGCTTACGGTTTGCTTGATCAAGTTGCCCGGGGGTTGAAGTTGCACCACCCTGAAGCGACGATCTCGATCGAAGGGCATACTGACAGCGATCCAGTCGCTGGGCCTTGGGGCAACAACGACCAGCTTTCGGCCGCCCAAGCCGCCGCGGTATTTCAGATCTTGACCGTACGGCATCAAATGACCCCGGGGCAATTTCAGGTCTTTGGCCGCGGTTCGCACCAGCCGATCGCCAGCAACGGCACGCCGCAAGGCAAACAGCGCAACCGCCGGGTCGACCTGGTCATTCAAACCGGTGGGTAGAGAACGCGGCTGGTTGTAGAGCGGCGAGACACACCGGGCGGCTCTCGCCGCACCGCTTCAAACAGTCGCCCTTCGCTACGCCTTTTTCCTGCTCGGCTTCTTCTTCTCGGCAGCGGCTTCTTCCGCCACTTCCTTCACGCGGAGCAGCGAGTTGGCCCAATAGGCTTCGTACTTGTGAATCCACCGCTCCATGATCTGGCGGATGGGCGTCACGTTCAGCGAGTTGATTCGCTTACGGCCTTCACTGCGCGTGTTGACCAGGTTCGCTTCGCGCAGCACGTCGAGGTGTTTCATCACGCCGAACCGCGAGAGGTCGGGGAACTGCTCGACGATCTCGCTCGTCGTTCGCGGCCCATCGCGCAACAGGTCCAATATCTCGCGGCGGGTTGAATCGGAAAGGGCTTTCCAAACGTGGTCGAGGTTGCCGCTCATACACCACCTGCATCCGTGCCGCCTTCGCTGAGGCGTTTCGTGTCTTGCAAGATCGAGTTCCACCCGACCTTCACCCCTTCGCGGTGCTCTTGCAGCATCTGACCCAGCACCTGGTGGCAAAGCGAAAGTTCCACCCCACCGGAGACTTGCGTCAGGCGGAACTGCACGTGGCCCGCCACGGCGTAAGACATGAACATCGGGCCGTGGATTTCGATCAGCGTCGGCGGTTTGATCACCTGAACGAAACCCCATAGGTGCCCTTGCCCGCCGCCCAAGTCGCGGAACCACCGCCCGCCTGGCCATTGCTCCAGCACCATCGGCATCGGTTTGTTGTCAGGCGTGGAACTTTCAGTCGTCAGCCGGGTTAGCAGGCTTTGCCAGGCATCGCCGATCGCCGCGTTGATTTCAATCGATTGGGTCAGGTCGAGTGTTAGCTCTTGGGTTTCGGGCATGGGCTAGTTCCTTAGTTGTGTGTGATGCATTACAGACCCGGAGATTTTCTAATTGGGCAGGTTGACATCCGCTTCCCTCATTTATATGTTACCAATTAGTCACGTATTTACAAGCGGCATTCACCCCTACCGACAAGGAGAAAATCATGCCTTCCCACGCCAACCCTGTGAACTGGTTCGAGATTCCGACATCTGACCTCGGCCGGGCCAAGGAGTTCTATCAAACGGTGTTGTCCGTCGAGCTTACCGACAGCGAAATGGGCCCCAATAAGATGGCCTGGTTCCCGATGGAGATGGGTGCGGCTGGAGCGACCGGCACGTTGATCCAAGGCGATGGCTATACGCCGTCGCACGATGGCTCGTTGGTTTATCTGCACGTGGACCAGATCGACCCGACCCTGGAATTGATCAACAACAACGGCGGCAAGACATTGATGCCCCGGCTCGACATCGGCCAACACGGCTTCATCGCCCACTTCGAAGACACCGAAGGCAACCGCGTCGCGTTGCACGAATCACCCGCCGGCGCTTAGGCTACATCACCACGTTCTTGAAGCGGCCAGGCGCAAGCCCTCCAGTGTGTTCGCGCAAAGATCGACTCACCGGGCGGCTCGCGCCGCACCGCTTCCCCGCAGCAACCGAAAACTGAACACCGAAAACCGAAAACCATTTCCCATGAACACCATCGACTTCATCAAAATGAGCCTCGAGAACAGCAAGAATTGGACGCTGGGTCTGATTACCGACATGAAGGATCAGCCGCTACAGCAGCCGACGCCCAACGGCGGAAATCACCCGCTGTGGGTGCTGGGGCATATCACGCGGGCTGAGAGTGACCTGCTGGACGGGATGATTCTGGGCCAGCCGAACCGGTTTCCTGAATTGGAATGCTGTGCGATGGGAACGGACCCTAGCACCGATGCCGCCGATTACCCTTCGATGGATGAACTGCTGGCGAAGTTCGAGGAGATTCGCGCCGCTACGTTGGCCCACCTCGATACGCTCACCGACGAGGACCTCGACAAGAAGAGCCACGCACCCGAAGAATTTGGACCCTTCTTCGGAACCGTCGGCGCATGCCTGGCCGCGATGAACACGCACTGCAGCTTCCACGCCGGGCAAGTAGCCGATGCTCGCCGCGCCGCCGGAAGGAAACCGGTGATGGCCTAAGTTTGTCGTTGTTTGCTCCGCGAACAACTTCCTTTCGCGAAGCGAAAAGCGACTATCGCCGTCCGGTCGTCCCGGACTGCCCGAGCGTTCCTAAGAATTTTGGCCAGCCTCCTTTGGCGAGGCCGCCGGAGGTTGTTGCCAGCGCGACGAGCGTTCCGCGGTCGGTTCCGAATACGACCCGGCCGCTGGGGGTGATCGTGCCGGCGCTGCGGACGGGCGAGCCAACGTTTTGCTTCCAGCGGACTTTGCCGCTCGAATCGACAGCGTGGACCACCCCTTCGTTGTCGCCGAAGTATATCATCCCATCGTCGCCGATCACCGGCGTGGATTCAATCGCCGCTCCGGCGTCGTACTCCCAGCTTACCGCGTGGGAAGTTCCCTTCACGCAAACCAGCGTGCCGCTGCTTTCCTCGCCACGCTTCTCCAGGCTGACGCCGACGTAAACGTTGCCATTGCCATCAATCACAGGGCTACCGAGCATCTGCCCCCGCAGGTGCACCCGCCAAATCCGCTGGCCCTTCTCGTCGAAGGCGTACAAATATTCATCCCGCCCGGCGACGACCAGCAAATCGTTGTGGCAAGCGACGGCCGAATTGATGAACCACTCGGTCTTGCCTTCATCTTTCTCTTGCTTCCATTCGTTGCGGCCCCGGCTGCCGGCCAGACGCAACGCATACACGAACGCATCTTCGCCGCCCACATACAGCACTCCGTGGTGAATCACCCCGGTCGAATCAAGCTTCTGGCGGCTGCGGAAGAAGGGCTGGCCGACCCGCGTACCGTTGGCATCGATCTTCAACAGCCCGCCGGTGTAGGCGCTGATTAGCGTGTGCTGATCATTGTCGACCAGCGGCGACGCCCAGCCGAGCGGCTCGCCAACTTTGGCAGCGAACATCTGTTCGCCATCAAGGTCAACGCAGTGCAGCATTCCTTCGCCCGAGTGGATGCGAATCTTGTCGTCGCGGCCGACGACCGGCGAACCCGGAATGTGGCCGCGAGCGGGATAATCCCACAACTCCCGCGGGCTTTCTTCATGTTCGGTCAGCGCGACCAGCCGCTTGCCGACGCACGCCAACAGTTGCCGGTTCGGGTCAATCGCCACGCATCCCCGCTGCGCTTGCAAGTCTAAGTCCTGTCCCGGCACAAGGTTCGGATAGGTCCAAACAACACGGCCCGGCGCAGAAGAAGCCGGCCCGCCCGACGACGCCGACGAATCCTTCGCCGCTTGCGGCTTCGCAGATGTCTTAGCCGGGGGGCTCTTTTGCTCTGGTGCCTTGGTCGACGCGGCGGGCTGCTTCGGTTTCGGTTTCGTCTTGGCGGTAGAAGGCTTCGATGCCGGCGGCTTCGATGGCGGCGGGCTCTTGGGTGCGCTCTTGGGCGAAGCGCTGGTGGGTTTCGGAGCACTCGCTGGTTGCGCGGTATTCGAACGCCCCGGCGGCGGAGCAGCATAGTCCTTCGCTGCTGGCGGCTTCGCGTCGCCACTTGCCGGCTTCGCAGCAGATTCCTGCTTCGGAAGTGGAGGCGGCGAAGCTGGTTTTGGCGACGGCTGAGGCGCTTCAGCAGGCGGCGATGGCGACGCCGGTTGAGCTGGTGCCGTGGGAGTGGTCGGTGCCGCAGCCGCGGGAGCACTCGCCGGTGGAGGAGCGCTGGGAATCGAACCCTGCGCGGGACCGCTGCCACCGCTCGCCGGCTTCGCAACATCTGGCGCAGGTGTTGCAGGAACTGCGGGCGCAGCGGCCGGCTGGGCTGGGCTGGGCGAACCCGGCATGCCGATCGGCTTGTTCGCAGGCGGAACGGCAGCGCCGCCCGGCGGAGGGGGGGGCGCAATGATCTGCCCGCTTCCCGCCGGCGGAGTTGCAGCGCCCGTCGGCACAGTCGGCTGGTTGGCCGGCGCTTGCGGCGCGGTTGGCTGCACGCCCGCAAGCGTCGTTCCCGTGGGAGCCAATTTAAACAAGCCCACACGCCCTTGCCCGCACGCATCGCAGCGCATCGGCATGGTGGGCCGGCGAAGCTGGTGACCGCAGTTGTTGCAGATAAATGTTTTCACTACGC
>CALBTA010000034.1 GCA_937967755.1 uncultured Planctomycetaceae bacterium
CCTCGCCCTGGCTACTTCGCTAAGTGTCACCATCTCTGTTCGCACATCGACGTTTTCTACCCCGTTCTCTTTGATCAACTCTTCGACCTCGGCAACCCGTTCGGGCAACACTTCCAAATCGGCCGTGATCACCGCGTTGTCCAAACCCGATTCGCCGATGATCGTTAACAGCTCACTCAACGACACCGATGTCCCATTCACGGAGATGCCAAGCGATTCCCGCAGATGAACGCCCAATTGATCCCCCTTTTGGCGAGCGAGAACTTTGCGCAGTTTTTTCTCACGGGCCTGGGCGGCTCGTTGGCGGCTGGCCGCGGCGATTTCACCCAGGGCGAGCGGCTGGGGCGCTTCGACCTTGGCGATGCCGCTCTTCTGGATCAGTTGTTTCACCTCATCAATCCGCGCCGGCACCACTTCCAACTCGGCAGTAATCGCCGCCTTCTCCAAACCCGACTGACGAACGAGCGTGGCCAGTTCCGCTGGCGACACCGATGATCCGTTGACGTAAATCTGCTGCGCGTCCTTGAGGTAAACCGTAAGCTGATCGCCCTGTTGTTTCGAAAGCACCTGCCGCAGTTTGGCGGCCGATTCCTCCGCGGCCCGCTGACGGCTGGCGGCGGTCACCTCTTCCAACGAGGGCTGCTCATCTGCCAAGACAGCGCTGGACCTGCCCACGTTCGCCAAGGTGGTTGTGACTGCGGCCAGCGTGAAAAGGCATCGGAAAGCGTGACGATAATTCTTCGTGTTCATCGGAAACTCCTCGTGAAAGCGGGGTGAATCGTCTGGTTCGGTGAGCAGCCGCTTCCCGCCACCGTTATTCTATCGCGGTTTTGCGGATCGTTCGACAGCGGTCTCTGCTCAAGAGAAGTTAACGCCAGGGCGTTACAGCCCGGTCAGATGCAGCGGTGAACCAAATCGACAGCCAACAGCCCGCGGCCCGATCAGGTACAATTTGAGGGCTGGAGATTTCGACAAGAGATTCCATCCAAAAGGGGTTGCCATGTGCCGCTGCACTTCCCTGGTGTTGCTATTAACGGTCGTCTTGCTCGTCTCGACCTCCGCCGGTGAGGAGTTGCCACGGGATTGGCCGATGTGGGGCGGCACGTCGCACCGTAACAACGCCACCGCGGCGCGGGCTGCTCCGCTGGATTGGGACATGGGCGGGTTCGCTCGCGAAACCGGCCGCTGGCAGCGGGAGAAGTCGCGCAACATCAAATGGGCTGCGCGGCTAGGTTCACAAACGTACGGAACGCCGGTTGTCGCCGACGGGCGAATTTTCATCGGCACGAACAACGCCGCCGGTTACATCGAACGTTACCCGCCCGGGGTGGATCTCAGTTGCCTGCTCTGCTTCCGCGAGCGCGATGGCGAATTCCTCTGGCAGCTTTCGTGTGAAAAACTGAAGACCGGCCGCGCCAATGATTGGCCCATGCAAGGGTTGTGCAGCACGCCGCTGGTCGAGCGCGGGCGGCTGTGGGTCGTCACCAATCGGTGCGAGCTGCTCTGCTTGAACACCAAGGGTAATGACGACGGTGAAGCGGATGTAGTTTGGCGAATCGACATGTGGAACGATCTCGGCGTTCGCCCTCACAACATGTCAAGTTGCTCGCCGGCGGGTTGGAGGAACTTGCTGTTCGTTGTTACCGGCAACGGCGTTGACGCTTCGCACATCGACATTCCCGCACCCGACGCGCCCAGCTTCATCGCCGTCGATAAAGACATGGGGCACATTGTTTGGAAGGACAACTCACCCGGGAAAAACATTCTGCACGGGCAATGGGGCTCGCCCGCGGCCGGCGTTCTGGGTGGTATGCCGCAAGTGATTTTTCCTGGCGGAGACGGCTGGCTGTACAGTTTTCACGCCGAAAAGTACGAAGGCGGCAAGCCGATCTTGCTGTGGAAGTTTGATGCCAACGCGAAGGAGTCGAAGTGGATTCTCGGCGGGCGCGGGCGGCGGAACAACATTGTTTGCATGCCGCTGATTCACAACGGCCGCGTTTACTTCACGGTGGGGCAAGACCCCGAACATGGCGAAGGTTACGGTGCCCTCTACTGTCTCGATCCCACGAAGCGCGGCGACGTGAGCGCGGAACTTGTCGTCCGCGGCAAGGTCCACGGCAATGCCCGCACAGAGATCGTGCCGCCCCGGCGCAACCAGGCGGTCCGCGCTGATTTGGGGGAAGCCGTGATCGAGAATCCCAATTCCGCGGTGGTGTGGAAGTACGAAGGCTTCGACTTGGATTGCGACGGCAAGCTGGAATTCTTCGAGCAGATGCACCGGGCGATCGCCACGCCGGTGATCAAGGATGACCTACTGTTCATCAACGATTTCAGCGGCCTGCTGCACTGCGTCGATATTTCGACCGGCCGCAGCCGTTGGACGGCCGATCTGCTGGCGATGACCTGGGCGTCGCCGCTGTTGGTGAACGACCATGTTTACATCGGCGACGAGGACGGCGATATCGCCATCGTCAAGGCGGACGCCGACCCGCGGCTTTCGCTAAAACTGTCGAATAAATCAGATCCCACCGACATCTTCGGAGAGCCGCTGCGGGAAATGTACATGCACAATTCCGTCTACACGACGCCCGTCATGGCCAACGGCGTGCTGTACATCGCCAACCGCACGCATCTGTTTGCGATTGAGGTCGAGAAGTAGCCGGTCGCATTGGACACCCAGAAGCCTCACGACTTCCGCTACGTCTGAATCTAGCGCATTCCAACTTGCGACGGGTGTTATCAATCTGACGGCGCTTGGCCGAGTGTTCTCTTCTGCGCCCGGACAAAACCACTTTGTTTTTCGGGTGAAACCGTTTTGGCACGCGGGCTGCTATCTCTGCTGACATCGCGAGAGAGATTCACGACCCCCACACCCCTTCGCCATATGAGGAGACCCATCATGAAGACCGCCTTAACCGCTACTGCTACGCTCGTCGTCCTGTCCGTTGCCAGCTTCGCCCAAGCCGCACCTAGTTCCGGCATGCTGTTGGGCGTGTACGCGTTTCCCAACTACCAAGGCCTGCGGGTGACCGGCACCATCCACGGCTACAGCGCCCACGGCCGACTGTACTCGGGCGACGTGCTGAAGCGCGTCACCGCCGACGGCTTCAACATTTACCCAACCTATTCGCACGGTCAGATCGAGCACGCGAAAGATATGATCGGCCCGAACCAGATGGCCTCGCTCGAAATCTTCCGTCCCGGCGTGGGCATCATGTACTTGTGGGTTGAGTTCCAACCAGTCGGCGGCGTTGCTGCCTACACGGTGAACGGCCAGCCGCAGCCGAAACAGTACAAGGCGAGGATCTTCACCGAGAAGGAAAAGCCCGGCGCCGCCATGCTGTTCAAGAAGCAGCAGAACTTGAACCCGCAACCCGGCCCGCAGGTATACCCGCAACCCGGTCCGCAAGTTATTCCGCAACCGCCCATCAACAATGGCGGCGGCAACGGCGGCCTCGGTTCACCCGGCTCGCTGTTCGGCAACTAGGCCGGCGCATCGCTGCCAATTTTCTCAAACGACCGATTGCGTTCCACGACGCAATCGGTTTTTTCATGCTTGACTCGTGTACTGTGTAGTATATACTACACACATGAAGAGCGAGTTCGGCAAATACCTGCGGAAAGCCCGCGAGCGGCGGTTGGCGGATGACACTGCGTTTTCCGTTCGCCAGTTGGCGGGCCGCGTCGGGGTGGAACCTTCCTACCTCAGCAAGGTTGAACGGGGCCAGCAGCCGCCCCCTTCCGAGCAGACTATCGCCGCGCTCGCCCGCGAACTCAACGAGGATGTCGACGTGCTGCTGGCGATGGCTGGCAAGGTTTCCGGCGAGTTGCAGGCGATCATTCGCCGACGGCCGAAGTTGTTCGCCGAATTGATTCGGCAATTGAA
>CALBTA010000035.1 GCA_937967755.1 uncultured Planctomycetaceae bacterium
GTGAACGGGTTCGTTGTTGAATGCGACGATTCGTCTTTCGCTTGCGGATGTAACCCTGGTCGGACGATACTGCAGTACCTCTACAATTCGAAGAATGGACTGGATCACGAACGAAATCGCGATCGGCAACTATCAGGATGCCGCGAACGTTGAGTTGCTTGCTGCCGAAGGATTTCAATCCTTGCTTTGCTTGGATGGAAGTCACCGGCCAGATGCTTCGACGATCGGCATCGATACATGCGATACGTTCGACTTGATTGATGGACCGGGAAATGAAGCCTATCGTTTTCAGCAAGCGGTTAAGCGCCTGGTCGAGCTGGTTGAGGATCATACGGTCTTCCTGGTCCACTGC
Source organism: uncultured Planctomycetaceae bacterium (assembly GCA_937967755.1). Classification (GTDB taxonomy): domain Bacteria; phylum Planctomycetota; class Planctomycetia; order Pirellulales; family Pirellulaceae; genus CALBTA01. The sequence continues at coordinate 353 of CALBTA010000035.1, forward strand.
CATGCGGGACGAAGCCGTTCGCCGTTGGTTGTCGCTGGATTCTTGATCGTAACGAAAAACTCGCAACCAGACGTGGCGATTGCCAAAATTGGCGAAAAGCGGGAAATCAATATCTCGTCCGGCCTAGAAGACTTGTTGTATTGGCTTTGATAAATTTGATGAGCAGATCGCCGCCATCTTAAGGCCATTACCGTGTCGGAATCACACCTAGACATCCCACCTGAACACCGCCCGCGCCATATCGCCGTCATTATGGATGGCAATGGGCGGTGGGCGCAGCGGCGGGGGTTGCCGCGGGTTCAGGGGCATCAGCGTGGGGTTTCGACGGTCCGGCGAACGACCGAGGAGTGCGCCCGGCTCGACATCGAGCAACTGACGCTTTACTGCCTGTCGAGCGAGAACTGGAAACGCCCGCAGCAGGAACTCGATTTTCTGATGCACCTGCTCGAGCAGTACATGGTCGAGGAACGCTCGACGATCATGGACAACAACGTTCAGGTCGCGGTGATCGGCCGCCGCGACGGCATCCCGGCCGAGGTGCAGGCCGAGATGGATGAGACCATCCGCCTGAGCGCGGCCAACACCGGCACGCGGTTATGCCTGGCGATCAACTATGGTGCCCGGGCGGAACTGGTCGATGCGGTGCAGCGCATTGCCGGCGATTGCGCCAGCGGAAAAGTTAAGCCGGCCGAGATTTCCGAAGAACTGATCAGCAGCTACCTTTATACCGCCGGCATGCCCGACCCCGATTTGATGATTCGTACCGCGGGCGAAATGCGGATCAGCAATTTTCTGCTGTGGCAGATTAGTTATGCTGAACTATGGGTGACCGAGCGCTGATGGCCGGAGTTCGAGATCGAGGATTTGCACCAGGCCATCAGCGACTTCGCCCGGCGCGAACGGCGTTACGGCGGGCTGAACGAATGAGAAAGGCAAAATGACAAATGACAAAAGTTGCATTTGATCAGTTGCCAGTGAGTTCATATTTGTCATTTGTCATTTGAACTTTGTCATTTCTCCTTCAGGAGCTTCCCTTGCTGCGTTGGCGAATCATCTCGGCCGTGGTGATCATCGCCATCTTTGCCGCCTGCTGCTGGTTGGACTTAACTTATCCGCTGGCGGGAATCGGCGGGCTATGGCTGATGCCGCTGGGGCTGCTGGTTACCATGCTGGCGACGGCCGAAGTTTGCTCACTGATCTTTCGGCGCTTAACCCGTTTGCACCTGGTCATGCTGACCATCGGCAACGTGCTGATCTTCAGCGGCGCGGCGCTGCCGGGTTACATTCCGGCGCTGGAGAACGATTCGGCGATGGGGCACCTCGGCATTCCGATGATGTTGTTCTCGCTGGCGACGTGCATCGCCTTCGGGGAACAGATGCGGACTTACCGCTCCGGTGAGCAAGCCATCAGCCGCCTGGGGCGAACCGTGCTGGCGTTGGCCTATGCCGGGCTGCTCATGAGCTTCCTCGTCGCCCTGCGACTGTTGGGTGAAAACCCGTTGGGATTCGTGGCGCTGGCATCGATGATCATCGTGGTGAAAGCTTCGGACATCGGCGCTTACACGCTGGGAAGAATGTTCGGCGGTCGCATTTTCGGACAAGCCCGCCTGGCACCCGTGCTAAGCCCCAAGAAAACCATCGAAGGTTGCCTCGGCGGAATTCTGTTCGGTTGTCTAGGAAGCTTCGTTTCATTCTACGTGCTTGGCCCCATCATCATGGGCGAGGGATTTTCGATGCCACCGTTGTGGGCCTGGCTGGCTTATGGAGTATTGCTGACCATCGCCGGCATGTTCGGCGACCTGGCCGAATCGCTGCTCAAACGCGAAGCCGGTGCCAAAGACAGCAGCCGCTGGCTCCCCGGCCTCGGCGGAGTGCTCGACCTGCTCGACTCCATCCTCTTCGCCGCCCCGCTCGCCTATGGCATGTGGGCGACGGGGATTTTGGGGTAGGACTTCAGTTTCGGTAGAATAACTGACTTAGCAAGAGCCGCGATCCCTTCAATCGGAGGTAAGTGCCGTGAAGAACTTCCCTGTCATTGTTCTCGTTGGTACGGTCACATCGTTTTTCGCTGGCGGACTGCGTGCCGAACCGGCCAGTGATGGGAAAGAGCATTCGAAACTTCCGGGACCGGTGCTTCACTACAACTTTGAATCGCAAACCGTCGATGCCGTGCTCAACCAATTGGGGCGGGCGCACCCCGGCAAGCCCAACCGAGCGTTCTTCACCAAGAGCCTATCGGGCGATACAAGCTTTAGCGCTCGCAAAGAACCGGTGAAGACTGGGTACATCGAAACGGCGGACCACGAAGATTTCAATGGACCCGAGTTCACCGTCGCGGCATGGGTTAAGTTGCGTCGGGATGATTCCAACGGGTCGGTCGTTTGCAAGCACGATTGGTTGAACGGCGGGGCCCGTGGGTTTGTGCTTCGGTTCTATTCGTCGAAAAAGCCGAATCTCACTATCGGAGCGGCGGGATGGAAATCGGTTGATGGAGAGACGCCCCTGCTAGTCAACCAGTGGACCCACGTAGCCGGAACATTTGACGGGACGCACCTCCGCATATTCCACAACGGCCGGCTCGACGGGTCAAACGAAATCACAGAGGACTATACGCCTTCTCCTTACCCCCTGAGAGTTGGCCACGCCGCCTTCGCGCTGGATCGCCACCGAAAATTCGACGGTCAGTTAGACGATGTCATGTTATGGAACCGGGCGTTGTCGGAATCGGAACTCCGCGAACTGTACGAGGAACAAAAGGACGCACGGCCCAAGCCGCTCACGCCGGAGTCGATCGCGCCCCTCGTCAAGGGATTGGGCGCGGATGACTACCAGCAACGCGTCGCAACGCAACAGCGGCTCATCGAGCTAGATACTGAATTGCTGCCGCTGATCGAGGGCCACCAAAAAAAGGCCGATCCGGAAATCGCCTGGCGGTTGAGGCAAGTGAAAAAGATCATCAACCGCGATCTCTCAGAGTAGCTGCTACCTCGGCTCGCCGCCGGCGCTCGCATCACCGAGTCGCAAATATGCTTCCGCATACCGGCGGCCGAATTCTTTGAGCGACGGCGTATCGAAGTGCGTGTTGTCTGACTTTGCCGTTAGCTCGTCCGACGAAACGAAGCCGGCGTGGGAGTCTTCCTTGGCGACTTCTTGATGCGCCGCATCGACCAGCTTGCGGGCGTCGTTCCAGGGGCGCTTGGGGAATTGTCCCAGTTGACCGATGATGAACGGCAACTCGGGCGCGGCCAGATCTTTGCGGAAGCGGGCGATCAGTTGGGTTTGCCGCTGCTCGTATTTGGAAGCCGCCTCGGGTTTGGAATCTGATTCGCCCTGGTGCCAAAGGATGCCTTTGAGTGTTCCGTCTTGCACCGCGGTCTTCGCCCGGGCGATGGCATCGTCATAGGGGTGGCTCTTCGTCTGTCCGTGATAGCCGCCCGGCTCCCAAGAAGTAATCGGCGATCCGCCGCAGGCCGCCGGAATCAATCCAACGGTGATATCCGGATTCGCTTCCGCAATCGCTATGGCGAACGACCTTCCCAAGCCAACGGCTGGGACTCTTTTATCCCGGTGCAACGGATCGACAGTTGGCTTCCTCTTGCCATCTTTCCCCACCGCCATCCCCCGACGGCCCGGCCGCCGATCTTCCTCCGCAACCCGTCCCCGCCCCGCCATATTCGATTGCCCAGCGAGCAAGAACAGGTGGAAGTTTTCTTGGGCTGGGAGTTTGATGGGTTCGTTGGCACGCGCCTTCGTCCAAGAAAGCAGCGCGATTGCGGCAAAGCAAGCGATTGTTTTGGGGATGTTCATAAATCTGTCGACGCCTGAAAAGTGCGTGGGATACCTTCTGTTGGTTAGAATATCACGGATGCAGTTCGAAATGTATCGCGACAATCGAATCGATGGTGATAGTAGTGTAGCGGCCGCCTTTTCGTACGATTCAGAATACTGACGATTCATGAACCGTTTCACCGTGGCACGAATGCTGTTCGCCGTTACTGCAACCAGCGTTTGTCTAGCGTTAACCGTGCCGAGCGTTGCTGACTTAAGGTGGCTCGTCTTCGAGCAACAGCTTATTGCCAGGGCGATGCCGCTTGCCCTTGGTATTGCTGTTGCGGGAATCTTACTGAAGCTACGGCGGCAAGACTTGCCCTCGGTCGTTGTGCTCACTCTCGCGGCTTATCTTGGGTACTGCGTTTCTTCCGCCGTGAGTATGACAACTAAGGGACCGCGGTATGATCTTGCCGAAGCCTTTAACGTTACGTTGAGTTCCACTTTCTGTGCGTGGTTGCTATTCCGTACTGTGACCCACGGAAAGATGTGCGCAATCGCCGCTTGGTCGATCGGCCTGCGCTTGTGGCGGAAAATTCCCAAGGCTCGCTGCGAAGGCGGTGATTGCTGATGTTCGAACAAGTCTGGAGACTTGTTCCACGAAGGCCATGGGAGGATCACGAACTCCCCAAGAATTCCATCAAACGGCGACAAGCTCATCGATTCTCGCCCCCTCCTCCGCAACGGATCTAATCAACTCGTTTCGTGTTTCCAACAGCTTCCGCAAGTATCGCTCCAAGAACAACCAATCGGCAACGCGGCCGAGAATTCCCAGCGGAGATGTGTAGTCGAACTGATCCGTCATAACCGTCTGGCTGCCGTCCCATCGGAAATAGTGATCGTGGTCAAGGCGCTTAAATGCGCCGGAGAGCATGGTGTCTCGGAAGTGGTGCGGCGGGTCGAACACGACAATCTTGGATGTTAGCCGTTGGCGGATGCCAAAATGCGTCGCCTCCCACGTCACCGTTTCGCCCAGGCCGATCAATCCGGTGGTGCGGCCAGCCACCGCCTTTTCACGAGTCCCGGCGGTCGATTCCACGTGAAGATCGATGCTGCGGGCAAGATCAAACACGACCCGCAGCGGTGCCTCGATTCGCGTTTCAAGTTTAATATTCGGCATGTTGGTGGCTGCTGAATCATCCACGGGAACGAGTCCACGCTCGCCCGCTAAATTGACCGAAGCAAGCTTGCGAGGTTAACGACCATCATTTCCAGAGCGACCGGTACGATCCGCGCGAACCTTTCGGTGCGTAACCTGTTCTGTCATAAGTGGTTACGCTGATCACCCCGGGCTGCTTCTCGCACCGGCTGGGGAATCCGCTATAGTTTTATGGTGCGAAATTTACACGTTTGCATGAGCGGGCTACGGCCCAATTCTGAATGTTCGAAGCGACGATTCCGCTGACAAGCCTGAAGTCGATCTTGCCGCTGTTTGGCCCTCAGGACCAACATCTGCGAACGATCCGCGATTCGCTGGACGTCCAAGTACTCCACCGCGATGGGCAGTTGCGCATTGCCGGCGATGAAAATTCCGTGGCCCAAGCGACCGAGGCGTTGGTCGAACTGAAGGCCTACGTCGAGAAGCACGGCCGGCTGGCTGGTGACGAGGTGCAGCGCACGCTTGACCGAATCCGCGGTGGTGGCGATGGTTCGGTTCCTGCGCTGGATGTTTTGGCCGCGGGCAAACAGATCCGCGCGCGGACCGCCGGGCAGGCGGTGTACCTGAAGGCTTTGCGAAGTCACGATTTGGTGTTTTCCATAGGGCCATCGGGAACGGGCAAGACCTATCTGGCGGTCGCCACGGCGGTTGAGGCGTTGAAGAACCATGCCATCCGCAAGATCGTGCTGGTCCGCCCGGCGGTGGAAGCCGGCGAAAGCCTTGGCTTCTTACCCGGCGATTTGCAGGCAAAGATCAATCCGTATCTGCGGCCGCTGCTCGACGCACTGCATGAAATGATCGACTACGACCAGATCAAGCGGTACATGGAGCAAGACACCATCGAAGTGATTCCGCTGGCCTACATGCGCGGTCGAACGCTGAACGAAGCATTCATCATTCTCGACGAAGCGCAGAACACGACCGTTTCGCAGATGAAGATGTTTCTCACGCGGATGGGTGCCGGCTCGAAGATTGCCGTGTGTGGCGACGTGACACAAAACGACCTGCCTGCCCACACCCGTAGCGGGCTGACCGATGCTGTTTCGCGTCTGAAAAATATCGAAGGGTTTGCCGAAGTGCGGCTGACCAAGGCCGACATCGTCCGCCACCGGTTGGTGCAGGCGATCGTGCGGGCTTATGAAGAGAAACCGAAGAAGAGAAAGTAATGTGGAACAGGTCTCTTGACTTGTTCGAGCGATGCTCGCGCAAGTCTGGAGAGTTATGCCACGTTGACCCATGTCGACCGGCAGTACAAAACGAAAGCGGGCTGATCGAACGTCGGCCCTGCGGTTGCCGCCCGGGACGATCGACCGGATGCTGGAACTGCTGCGTAACCGCGAAGTGCTTTCGCGCCTGGGGGCTTGCCTGCTGGCTGTTTGCGCCCTGCTCTTGGTCACCCGCGCGTGGCAGCCGACGTTTCAATACCGCAGCGGCGATGTGCCGCCGCGGAGCGTTGTTGCGCGGGTTGATTTTTCCATCGAAGACACGGCGGAAACAAAACGGCTGCAAGACGAAGCGATGAAAAACGTCGCTTTCATTTATGAGCATGAGTCGCAGCCGTTGATGGAAAAGTTGGAAGAGCTCAAAGGCAAGGTCTTTCAAATCCTGGCGGCCGATTCATTCGACATGCTTGATCCGCAGGTGAAGGACGAGTTTTTCAACCGCAAGGACGCGGACGATCCGGCGATGATCGACGTCTACCGCGAGGATCTGTTTCAAAACTTCCGCCTTGCGATGGAAGACGATGCGGATCTGAAGAAGCTGGAAGCCGCGCTGCAGCGCGCGTTGGCGGATCAATTGACCAACGGGCTGCTGACAGAGCTGGAACACACCCAAGAGGAGGCGACGCTGCTGCAAATTCGCGTCCGCCCCAAGGGCAGCCAGGCGTTGCCCCGACTGATCGAAACCGACAAAGTTCGGATCGCCAAGGTCGTTCCTCAGCTAGAGGAAAAGTTGCAGCGGGAATTGGCGGCGAACGAAATTGTCGAGCCGATTTACCACTGGCTGGAGTCTCGCTTGCCGACCACGTTGGAGATTCAACGGGAAGCCACCCAGCAAGATCGCGAAGCCGCCGCCAATAGCGTTCCGAAGCAAACGAAAGACTTCACGGCGAACGAGAGCATCCTCGCGCCTGGGGGCGTGCCGCTGAATAGCAGCGTGGGCGAGGAGCAGCAGCAGAAAGAAAGCGAAGACGCCTACCAACGAGTCCACGAAGAGTACAAGGCCCGCGTCGCCCAAATGAGCGGCCCGGCGAAAATGGCCTACGGCGGCGCGAACTTGGGCATGTACTTCGCACTGTGCATTCTCTGCGGTTGCTACATCCATTTGCGTCAGCCCGAACTGCTTAAGAACTGGCGCCGCTACGTCACACTGCTGGTATTGGTGGTCGCAACGTTGACCTTGGCCGTGGTGATGTAGGTGGCCCGTGGGCGGGCGGAGTCGCTCGCGTTGGTGGTGTTCGCGAGGATCGCCGCGATCGCGGTCCGGCAAGAGATAGGCCTGCTGCTTTCAGGCGCTTTGGTGCTGGTCTTCACGGCATCGCAAGGGCAGGGCCTGGCGGAATTCACCATGCTGCTGGCGACGATGTCAGCAGCCATCTTGCTGTTGGGCCGCGTCCGCAGCCGTACCAAGCTGCTATACGTCGGTTTAGCGGCCGCCGCGGTGGCGTTCCTAACTTCCCAAGGGGTTGGAACGCTGACCGGTCAGAACATCGGTGAAATAAACATCGGGCCCTGGGGGCTCGAAGTTCCCGTGCTGTTCATCCGCAGCCTGTGGTTGGCCGCCTGCGCGATCTTCGCCGGGTTGATTCTCACCGGCCTGCTGCCCTTCATTGAAACTGGTTTCGATGTACAGACCGACATCAGCCTGTTGGAATTGGGCGATGCGGCCCACCCATTGCTGCAAGAGTTGGTTCGCCGTGCGCCCGGCACGTACAACCACTCGATCAACGTCGCATCGATTTCGGAAGCGGCGGCCGATGCCATCGGGGCCAATGGGTTGTTGTGCCGCGTGG
>CALBTA010000036.1 GCA_937967755.1 uncultured Planctomycetaceae bacterium
ACTTCCTTCCGCGCTTTCTCCAATACATCCTTCATCAAAACTTCCTTCCCGCCTTGACGTGTGCTTTCGTCGGCGGCTTCCATGAAGGTGTAGATTTCCAGTGTCTCTTCGGGGGCAACTGGGACGACGCCGGTTTTGAAGAACTTGACGATCTCAACAACCAGCGGGCGGTAGCCGTCGTACTTGCCGATCGGGCCTTCGCCGGAGGTTCCTTGCGCGTGGCCGCTGTACGATTTGCCTTCGCGGAAGATGCCGACCCGGCCGTCGGGCCATTTGCCGGTGACGACGATCTTGCCCTCTTCGGTCGTGCGAGTGACCGACTGGCAACCGGTTCCCATCACCGTGAACAGCGACTCGCAACCGTGAATGCCGTACCAGAACAAATCGGGGTGCGTCTTTTCAATCGACGCCGGGCTGCTGGCTTCGCAATGGGTGATCGTCTTGCCCAGCGAGCCGTTGCGGGCCGCTTGCGTGTTGGCCCCAAATCGCAGCGAAGAAGATGAGAAGACCGGCACATCATGTTCTTCGGAAGCGGCGAAGATAGCGACCGCGTCGGCCAGTGAACCGGCGATCGGCTTGTCGATGAACGTGCGTTTACCGGCTTTCAGACAAGGGATCAACTGTTCCAAGTGCGGGCGCCCGTCATTGGTTTCCAGCAAAACACAATCGACCTTGGTCAGCAGTTCGTCAATCGAATCGACGATCTCAACGCCGCGGGCACGCATGTCGGCGGTGTACTTGGGGATGCGCGATACGCTCGACTCGATGTCAGGACTGCCGTGCGGGTAAGCGGCGACTACACGGCAACCGGCCACATCCGCCTTGGCGTTCTCGTCGTTCAGCAGGTTCGTAAACGCGCCGACATGCGACGTATCCAGCCCGATGACGCCGATGCGAATCACTTTGGCATCATCGGCGCGGGCGGCGGAAACCGCGATCAAAGGAACGATTCCAAAGATCGCCAGCGGCATGCAACGCAGGATAAGTTCGTTCATGTTTGAGCTCTTTCCAGTGCGAGTAACTGACCGGTGTTTCTACTGTGATTCACCCCAAACCTTCGGCACTTCAAACCCTTGCGGCGGGCGGTTAGGTGGAATGTTCGGCTTGGCGGCTTCGTCGGAAAGCTTCGCGAGCCTGGCTTTCAATTCCGCGAAGACCTGTTTGTGTTGTTCCTTCAGGTCGGTCGTTTCGCCAGGGTCTTCGACGAGGTTGAACAGCTCCCACTTCGGCGACTTCGCCCCCGACGTGCTGTTGGCGGTGATCTGCCCGTTACACACCAGCTTCCAATCGCCCTGGCGAATCGCCCCGTGGAAGGGCGTGGCATTCAGCAGAATGAACTGATGCGGGCTGGGCTTTCCCGCGGCGATGGCCGGCCAGGCGTCGCGTCCGTCGAGCGGCTTGGCCGCTTCCCAATCGCCGCCCGCGAGTTGGATCAGCGTGGGGAACAAATCGACGATGTGCAGCGGCGCGTCAACCTGCCCGCCCGCTTTGAGTTTGCTTTTCCAAACCATCACCGCGGGAACCCGCACGCCCCCTTCGTACAGTGTGCCCTTTCCGGCCCGCAGATTCCGGTTGGAACCCAGCTTGGGAATTCCGCCGTTGTCGCTGCAGAAGAAGATCAGCGTGTTGTCGGCGGGGTAATCGTTTTCATCCAGCGCGCTGACGATGCGGCCGATGGCGTCGTCCATACAGGTGACCATGGCCGCGAAAATGCGGCGCTGCTTGTTCGGCATATGTGCGTAGCGCTCGATGTAATCCGGCGGAGCCTGCAGCGGAGTATGCGGGGCATTGAACGGCACGTACAAGAACAGCGGCTTGCTCTGGTCGTGATCGGCGATCAGCCGCGCCGCTTCCCGGCCGATCAGGTCGGTCGCATAACCTTCGTCGTCATTGCGCCGGTCGTCTTTGTGCCAATCGAAACCGCCATCGCGAACGTGAGTGAAATAGTCGAGCGCCCCGTTGTAATGCCCATACTGATGGTCAAACCCGCGCCGCGTTGGCAAATACTTCGAGTCGAAATGCCCGAGGTGCCACTTACCGACAATCGCGGTGACGTAGCCCGCTTCCTTCAAGCCTTCCGGCAGCGTGAGCTCGTCCAGCGGCAAGCCATGCCGGGCCCACGGCCGGACGACGCCGCACTGCAAACCCAGCCGCATTGGGTACCGCCCCGTCATCAACGCCCCGCGCGTTGGCGAGCAGACGGGCTGGGCATAGAACTGGTTCAGCCGCACGCCGGCAGCGGCCAACTTGTCGATGTGCGGCGTTTTAATTTTGCTGCCTTGATAGCCCACGTCGCCCCAGCCCAAATCGTCCGCCAGCATCAAAACGATGTGAGGGCGCGGCGGTTCGTTGTCGGCAATCGCTTCGTCGCTGCCGATGTTGGCCCATGCGAATGCCAGAACTGTGATGCTGATAGTGCGAATGCCCATCGTGCTAACTCTCGAAAGTTGTAAAGCTGTGCGGCATGTGATTTCACAGTGCCGCTAGCATACTCGAAAATGATCTGGCCCGCTGATGCGCTGGCCGTTACTATCCCTCGGCCTTTCTCTCTACCGGCGGATCAAAGTACGGATCAAACTATTGCGCCGACTAGGGCGAGGGCAAAGATGACTGCGATGATGCCGGCCAGCCCTAGGGCGATCCACCACCACGGTCGGTCGGCCCAAACGCTTGTCGAGTGTGTGATGTACTCACCGCAGACCGGACACTGCTCGGCGTCTTCGTAGACGTCGGCTCGGCAGTTCGGGCAAGCGACCGTTTCGGTGGCTTCATCGTAGAAGTCGTCGTATTCATCCATCAGCGTAGCGGGGGCTTCCAGCCACCGTGTTAGTAGCAGAAGTCGTGAGACTTCTGGCGACCCAATCGAAAACAAACTTCCCGAACTCTCACGGGTCCGGCTACACCTCAGTTCGAAGCGTTCCAATTGTACAACTGCCTTCATTGAAAAGTATCGAACCATATTACGGTGGCTAGAAGCCCCCGCTACGAAAAGGGCGAGCATGAAATCGATCAAGACTGCCTTTGTTGTTGTTGTGATGCTGGTCGTCGTGTACGGCGTGTGGCAAATGATCAACAAGAAGCCGATCGGCCCACCGCAAGGGATGGACGAATTCATGGCCTGGAACACTGGCAGCTTGCAGCCCGCGGGTGAAAGCGGCGTTCCGGCCCTCACGCCGCCGACGGTCCAAGCGCCCGGCTTCGGAGCATCGCCTGCCCCGCTCACCAGCGATCCGGCTGACGCCGACAACGGAGCAGTCATGCCCAGCCTGCGGCCAGCACCCGCCCCCGCGCTCGCGGCTTCGCAGGCACAAACAGCCTCTCCCTATCCCGGTACGTCGTCTGAAGATTCCTGGGGTCAACATGCAAGTACGCATCAGCAAGGGTCCACCGCACATGACGGCCACGGGGGTGCCCACGTCATCGCTCCGCCGACCGACTCGCCCGTCGTTGGTGCGCCGGTCGTCAGCGCCAGTGGGGGTTCGTCGTTCACCAACAGCAGCTTCACATCGCATGAAACCCAACCGGCCGAGCCGGCGCCCAGCGTCTACGGGCAGCCGAACACCGCGGCCGCTGGCGCAACCGCTTCTGACCCGGCCTACGCGTTGGCCAGCACCGGGTTTGAGATGAGTTGGAGCAAAGTGCAGGACCAACTCGCCGGCGGCGAACT
>CALBTA010000037.1 GCA_937967755.1 uncultured Planctomycetaceae bacterium
CAAACTTCTTGGGCACGAACCACTCTGGTTTTCCGAACATGCTGAATCCTCCTCTTGGCTTCATCGTAGCGGGGGCTTCTAGCCACCGTGTGTTTGCTTTTGTGTTTGCTTTTGTGTTTGCGGTGGCTGGAAGCCGCCGTTACGTTTCCGGCGGTGGCTGGAAGCCCCCGCTACTAGTCTTCCAATCTTGGCGATTTTCGAGATTGCTTCTTTTGCGAATTCTGTTTCTTGTTCTCCAAACGGCGGCGCTTGGACGCTCGGGTGGGTTTCGTCTTCTTTCGCACTTTCGGAACGATCGTGGCCTCGTCCAGCAGGTCACGCAGTTTGGCCAGGCAATCGGCCACGTTGCGGCCTTGGTCGCGGTACCTCTGTGAAGTAATGATAACTTCCCCGTCGCCGTTGATGCGACGGCGATTTTTTTCCACGAACCGGCGGCGGACGGCGGCGCTCACACTGGGCGAAGCGGTAATATCCCACCGCAGCATCGCCTTGGTATTCACCTTATTCACGTTCTGCCCGCCCGGCCCACCACTGCGGGCGAAGGTGAAATCAAACTCCTTCAATGGGATTTTCAGGCGGCCGTTGACGACCAACATTTTTCTCGCTCCCTAACGCTGTGAACGGCATTCAGAGCGGGTAGAACGGATCGGCGATCCGAGCTACCTCTTAATGCGTTCAGCACAGACGCACCGCCTGCGCTTAGGTTATTCGCCCCGTTCGGCGGAATCTTGGCGACGCCTTTGGAATTCCGCGTCGTGAAAAAGCGGGGATTTCCGGGTATATTAGCGGTCCCCGCCCTATCCTCCGCAAGACACCAAGGTTTTGGACATGTTCAGCCGCTGCGTTCCCCTTTTTCTCGTTCTGCTCGCGGCTGTCAATTGCATGGCCTTGGCCGGATGTGAAAAGAAGGCTTCACTCGCACAACAATCCTCGCCGGTCGATTCCCCAGTGGCAGCTACGGCATCTGATGAGGATTCGCCCACCGACGCAGGCCCCGTATCGGATGATGGCAAAGTTCCCAACCTCGCCAAACGAACCGCCGGTGAGGATTGGCCCTGCTTCCTCGGGCCGACGCGTGATAGCAAGTCGAGCGAAAAAGGCATTCTAACCGAATGGCCCGCCGATGGCCCGCGGATTGTTTGGCAGCGCAGTATCGGAACCAGCTACGGCATCGGGTCGATCAGCCGGGGGCGGATGTTTCAGTTCGACCGCCATGGCGGCCAGGCCAGGCTTTCCTGCCTGAATGCCGAGACCGGCGACCTGCTGTGGAAGTGGGAATACCCGACCGACTACCGCGACTTCTATGGTTACAACAATGGCCCGCGGTGTTCGCCGGTGATCGATGACGATCGCGTTTACATCTTCGGGGCGGAAGGGATGCTGCACTGCCTGCGAGTGACCGATGGCAAGAAACTTTGGGGAGTCGATACACAGAAAAAGTTTGGCGTCGTGCAGAATTTCTTCGGCGTCGGCAGTACGCCGGTCGTCGAAGGCAATCTGTTGATTTGTATGATTGGCGGCAGTACGGAAGATTCGCAAGACTTGCCCAACGCCCAGATCGACCGCGTGGAAGGCAACGGCAGCGGCATCGTCGCGTTCGATAAGTTCACCGGCGAAGTGAAATACAAAGTCACTGATGAGTTGGCCAGTTACGCCGCGCCGCAGTTGGCAACCATCAACGGGCGGCGGTGGGGTTTCATGTTCGCCCGCGGCGGGTTGGTCGGTTTCCACCCGGCGACCGGGAAGGTTGATTTTCACTACCCTTGGCGGGCGAAAATTCTGGAAAGCGTCAACGCCTCGACGCCGGTAGTCGTCGGCGACGAGGTATTCATTTCCGAAACCTACGGGCCGGGTAGTTCGCTGTTGAAAGTGGAACCCGGCGACTACGAAGTGCTGTGGGACGACGACCGGAAGCGCGACAAGGCGATGCAGACCCACTGGAACACCGCGGTTCACCACGACGGCTACCTCTACGGCAGCAGCGGACGCCACGAAGGCAACGCCGAGCTGCGATGTATTGAGTGGAAGACCGGCGAGGTGATGTGGAGCGAGTCCGGATTGACACGTTGCAGCTTGTTGTACGCCGACGGGCATTTCGTCTGCCTTGGCGAAGACGGCGTGCTGCGTCTGCTGCGGGCGACGCCGGAAAAGTACGACGAAGTGGCCGTAGTTCGCATGGAAGACAAGACCGCCCCGCGAGGAACTTTCACCGGCCGGCATCCGCAACTTCTCAAGCCGCCCTGCTGGGCCGCGCCGATTCTGTCGCACGGCTTGCTCTACGTCCGCGGGGATGATCGACTGGTCTGCTTGGAATTGATCCCCGAAAAGTAAGCCGCGCTGGTGATGGGGCGACTCTGTCGGCTAACGGCTGATGTGCTGGTTGTCAGCGCTCCGATAGTATCGACAATAGCGCCCAGCGAACGACTCGGCCCTTTGTGCCCGGAACATAGGACATAGCCGTCGCTTCGCTTCGTGATTGAATAGAGTTCCGCGAATGGAGACAACCGGCATGCCCAATTCCAAAGTTTACCTCGGCATTGATGTCGGTGCTTCTAGTGGGCGGGTGCTGGCTGGGTTGTTCGACGGGGCGCGGCTGAAGTTGGAAGAGGTTCACCGCTTCGACAACGGCGGCGTCCATGTCGGCGATACGATGTACTGGGACGTGCTACGGCTTTGGCAAAGCATCGTCGATGGTCTGCGGGCTGCGCATGTGCGGTACGGCGATGAGGTTCACAGCATCGGCGTGGATACGTGGGGAGTCGACTTCGGGCTGCTGGGCAGCGACGACCGGCTGCTGGGAAATCCGGTTTGTTACCGCGACGGGCGGACGGTTGGAATTTTCGATAAGGCGTTCGACATCGTTCCGCGCGAAGAAATTTTCGCCGAAACCGGTTTGCAGTTCATGGAGTTCAACACGCTTTACCAGTTGCTCGGTATGAAGCTGCAAGGTTCGCCGCTGCTTGATGCCGCCGGCAGCTTCCTGATGATTCGCGACCTGATCAACTGGA
>CALBTA010000038.1 GCA_937967755.1 uncultured Planctomycetaceae bacterium
GAAGAAAACCGGCACGGCCAGGACGAAACCGCTGAGCATCAAAGCCACCGAAGACATCGCTTCGCCCAACAACGAAAGAAACGCGCGGACAATGCGGTCGGCCGCCCCGCTGTCGAGCATGCACTTGCCGATGATCGCTGCCATCGCGATGACGATGCCGATCTTGCCGGCCGACGCGCCAAATTCGAATGCCACGCGCGAAATCTTCTCGCTCAGTTCGCCCGGGCCCATCAGGCTGACAACAATCGCCGCGGTGATCAGCGCGATGAACGCATTCACCTTCAGGCCGATGATCAAACCCAACACCACGCCGAGGCCCACCGCGAGGGCAAACAACGACCTCTTATGGGCCCGCGAAAGCCCTTCGCTTTCTGCGGTCTCGTTGGTTTCCGGGTCGGCGGACGCCTCCTCTTGTTCCGCCCCGTCATCGGCTTCGCCGGTGGCCGCTGCTTCGGTTGCCTCCCCGGCTTGATCTTGCCCAAGGGCGGGGGACGCCGGCGAAACGGTGCACAGTAGAGCCAGGCCGACTACGAATCCGAAAGTCCAAAACCGATCAGCCGCCATCGCTGGTCCTCCCGCTGCTAGCAATCCACTGATGCCCGAGGTGAAAGCTCAGAGAATCGCACACGCAGTCGGCGCTCGCAAGCGCCGGAGAAGGAAAAAAGTCGCCCTAACTTCGGTCTTAGCAACCACTTGCGATCAAACGCCCACAGTTCGCCGGCGGTGTTAAGGTGCACGGCACAACCGGTAAATGATGAAGAATCGGCCCCGATTTCGTCGAAAAAAGAGACGGTAGGGGGCGATAGTTGACTTTGTTGGTAAACATAGGTATTATTTGAAATTCAATCCTGCCCCAGCGGCCCCATAGCCCCCGCTGCGAAACGTGCAAACTCATGACCCAACTCGCCCCCGCCCAACCGAAAGAGCCAGTCGTGAGCCAAACGCAACTTGAACCGACGCCTGAGTTGCTTCAGGAACTGGCAACCAAGAGCGCCGAACTGGAAACGGCGACGCCGCCGGAAATTGTGCGGTGGGCGGTCGAGCGATTCGGCGACAAACTGACGATGGCCACCGCCTTCGGCCCCGAGGGCTGCTCAATTCTTTACATGCTGTCGCAGATCGACCCGACGACACACGTCTTCAATTTAGATACCGGCTACCAATTTCAAGAAACGCTCGACCTGCGCGACCGCATCGCCGAGAAGTACGGCGTGCATGTGGAAATGAAGAAGCCGGAACTGACGGTCGAACAGTACGAGGCAAAGCATGGCGGGCCGTTGTACAAGACGAATCCTGATCAGTGCTGCTTCGACCGCAAGATCAGCATCCTCCGCGCCGCGGCGGTCGGCAAACATGCGTGGATCAGTGCCATTCGCCGCGACCAAAGCCCCGACCGCGCGAAGGCTCCGATCGTCGGTTGGGATAAGAAGTTCGAACTGGTCAAGATCAATCCGCTGGCCAACTGGACCAAGGCGGATGTGTGGAAGCTGATCGTCGATGAAGACATTCCGTACAACCCGCTGCACGACGAAGGGTACACCAGCATCGGCTGCTGGCCTTGCACGCGGGCGGTCATGTTCGGCGAAGACGAACGGGCCGGCCGTTGGAGCGGCAACGAAAAGACGGAGTGTGGATTGCATTCGCTTGATTGACCGCTGGATTGCCCAATGAACCTTTCCGCCAAAACTGAATACGCCTGCATCGCGATGATGGAATTGTCGTCGCGTTATGCGTCGGGCGAATTGGCGCAGATTCGGCAGATCGCGGCGGCGCACGGAATTCCCTCGCGGTTTTTGGTGCAAATTCTGTTGCAGTTGAAAAGCGCCGGGCTAATCAACAGCACCCGCGGGGCTGCTGGCGGATACCGTCTGGCGAAAGACCCGGCGGAGATCACCCTGGGCGAAGTGATGGCGGCCATCGAAGGCAGCGGCGAGACCGCCCAAAGCAATATCGCCGACGGCACGCCCGCCGCGGAGGCCCTGCTCGCCACGTGGCAACAAGCCTGCGAGGCGCAGCAGCAGGTATTGCACGCGGTGACGCTGGCCGAACTTGCCCAGCGCGCTGCCGGACGGACGGAAGAGATGTACTATATCTAAACCGCCGGCAGTGACGTCGTCCCGCCTTCTTAACCAGCGAATTTCACCATGTGCAGGGCCATTGCAATTCTTGTGACGTCTTTGTGCGTGGTTGCAGTGAGCGGCGCATCGCTTGCCCAAGAGCCGGCGAAGCGAGCCGGCGTGCGTGTCTTCGCCTACTATTACCCCTGGTACGAAGCGGGCGATTGGTCGCGGCATGGCTATGCGGGCACGCCGGTGTTGGGGAAGTACGGCACCGATTCGCCGAAGGTTGCCCAGCAGCACATCGATTGGTGCGCACGCCACCACGTCGATGGCTTATTCGTTTCGTGGTGGGGCAAGGATCACCTGGCGGCGCGGCATTTGAATGCGGGTTTGATGAAAGCGTCGAACTTGGACCAGATACAATTCGCATTGTTCTATGAATCGCTGGGACTGCTGGATGACAAGGACGGAGCCGCCGACGGCGTCGTCGATTTCGGCAAGCCAAAAGTGATGGCCGCGCTGGTCGCCGACTTCCGTCACTTGAAACGGAACTACTTCGGCCACGCCAGCTACTGGAAAATTTCCGGCCGCCCGGTGGTGGGCCTTTACGTCACGCGAACGTTCAAGGGATTCACGGCGGACCATGCCTGGCAGCTCCGCGATGAGATCGATGCCGATGTTTACCTGATAGCGGACGAAGCGTTTTTCGGCGAACAGGCGTCGCCGGAAACCGCCTGCAACGCCGGCGATGCGTTTGACGCCTACACGGCGTACAACATGTTTGAGAATGCGAAAGTGCGCGACGGTGATACGGCGCTCACTTACCAGTCCCGCGAAGCTTTCCCCGTTTTTCGCCGTTGGGCGAATCGGGAGAATTTTCTACCGGCGATTTTCCCCAGCTACGCCGACTTCCGCGGCCACAAGAAACTGCCAGGCACACCGGCCGACTTCACCACCTTGCTGGACGCCGCCACCACAATCGCCCAGCGCAGCGATGCCTCCGGCCCGCCGGTCGTCTTCGTAACGTCCTTCAACGAATGGTGGGAAGGCACCACCATCGA
>CALBTA010000039.1 GCA_937967755.1 uncultured Planctomycetaceae bacterium
GACACTAACAAATACCAAGTTGCCAAAGAACAGCCTCGTAGCGGGGGCTTCCAGCCACCGTACATAAACATTAGTGCAGTATACACATTTCCACATTTCTGTCAAGCGGTTGGTACACTTTTTTGACGGGATTTCCAAAGTAGGTCGGCAGTCCCTGACGACCAGAAGCGTGAATCAACAGGCCCAATTGACTACCGCAGGAGGCAAGGCGGGAACTCTTTCGTACTTCTTGCCGAAAAACAGTTCATTCGCACTTCCAATCGTCGGGGACCGCCGATCTCCGGTAGGACGGGTTTGTAACCCGTCCTGACGCAGTGGAACTGCGTCGTACGGCTCCTGTGGAACAAGTCTCCAGACTTGTTCAACCAACCGAACTGATTGTCGGGTTTCCGAAGCACTCGGTCACAAGGGGTTCACCCAATTCTTGACCGCAATAACGCATCATCGAAAAAGGGGCAGGACGGATCGGCGATCCGTACTACCCCTTGGTGGTCTGATTGTCGATTTTCGCTCCGCGAAATTCTGTTGCTCGCAGAGCGAACAACGACATTTGGCTACCGCTGCGTCCCTGGCTGGCGGGCCAGCTTTTCCAAATGCATGCGTAGCTCTTCGATCGTCGTGCGCAGGCGGACGTTTTCGACCGTTAGTTGCTCGATGCGCGATTGCAGATGTCCGTCGGCGTGAACTTGCGGTGCCTGGCAGTGCGCCTGGCGGGCGATTTTTTCGATGAGCTGTTGTTGCTGCTGGCTGGCGATGGCCTGTTGCTGCAGCGCGGCTTCGCCAGCGGCGGCGATGACCTTGGCTTCGGCCAGTTGCGACAGGAGTTGCTGCTCACGTTGGGCCGCGGCCAGGCGGATTTCGGTCAGCTCGGCTTGGAAGGCGATGTGCTGTTTCGCGGCTTCCAACTGGTGCTTCAGTTTGGCGACCAGCTCTTGGTCTCCGCATTGGCAGTTCGCCCCGCAGGCACACGTGGCACCGCACTTGCAATTTGCGCCGCACTTGCAGTTTGCCCCGCAGGCACAGGTTCCGGCGGCGCACTGGCAGTTTTCGCCACAGGCGCAGGAAGCGCAGCGAGCGCCTTTGGTGCATTGGCAATTGGGGCCGCAAGCACACTTGGCACCACACTTTCCGCCACATTTGGCGGCAACTTTCACCTGGCAGCCTTGACCGCATTTGGCGACGGCGGACTTGCGCGCGCAACATTTTCCCTTGGCACATTTGCCCTTGCCGCACTTCGCGACGGCGACCTGGTCTTTGCCACAGGGGCAATCTTCCCCGCAGGCGCAGTTGGCCGCGCGGTTGCCAGCCTTGCAGGCACACTTTTCGCCGCAAGCGCACTTGCCGTTGGCGCTGGTCAGGGCGACCTTAATGGCTGCAAAACAGGGCGGGCATTGTTCGGCGCACTTCGTTTGGCACTTCACCTCGCACTTCGAGCCGGTGCAAGGCCCGGCCGGGTTTAACGCTGGGCAGCCGGCGGCGTTGTCGTACAACGCTTGCACGGCGGGCCAAATATCTTGCTCGTCAATCGCTTCGAAGAAGAACTCGTCATCCTACAAATCGATCGTCGATTGATCCTCTTGCGAACCGGGCGACCAAGGTTCAATCGCGTAAGACAAAGACGCACCGCAGACCAACGCGGCGGCGACCAGCAGCGAAAACTTCAACATCCAGCGTTTCATGGAAAGAGTCCCTTCGTTCCAGCGACAAGAGAAGCAAAAAGCCGATGTTCATCTTTATCGGCTGCGGGGAGTAGAAAAGTAACGCGGGAGATTAGCGATTTGCCGGTTATGCCGCAAGTTCGCCGATGAAGCCCGCGTTGCTGGCGCTAGCTTTCACAAGGAAGCGGCGGGGCGCAAGCCCTCCGGTTCGTAACGTTGCGTTACCGGGCGGCTTGCGCCGCTCCGCTTCCCCCGAAGCGCTAGCGATGCTCGGGAATTTCCGATACGCTGGCCGGGAAATGAATACAAGCGAATCGAAAACGGTCCTCATCACCGGTGTCAGCTCGGGCATTGGGCATGGGCTGGCCCGTTGGTATTTGGAGCAGGGCTGGCGGGTATTGGGAACCAGCCGCCGCCGGCCCGATGATCTCGCCAGCGATGCCAGCTTTCGCTTTGTGAACTGCGATCTGCGGCAACCGGAAAGCTTGCCTGCGGCGATCAAGGAATTGACGGGCGGGCAACAGCATATCGATCTGGTCGTTCTGAACGCCGGCGTGCTGGGCGAATTCGGCGATCTTTGCGACGCCGAAATCGACGACCTGCAAAACACCATGCTGGTCAACGTCTGGGCGAATAAGGCGGTTCTGGATTGGCTGTTCGCCGGCGGCATGGCGGTTGAACAGGTCGTGGCGATCAGCAGCGGCGCCGCGGTCAACGGCAACCGGGGCTGGAGCGGCTACGCCATCTCGAAAGCGGCCCTGAACATGTTCGTGAAGCTGTACGCTAAGGAACAACCGGCCACACACTTCTGCGCGCTGGCCCCCGGGCTGGTCGATACCGAAATTCAAGAGCGACTGCGGGCCTTGCCGCTGGACGAACGCTTCGAATCGGTCGCGGCCATCGCGGCCAAACACAACACACCCGACATGCCCACGCCGGAAGCGGCCGCCCCGAAGCTGGCCGCGGCGATGGAACGATTGTCCTCGCTGGTCGAAAGCGGGGAATTTGTGGACGTGCGGAAGATGCCTGGTGTTTAAAAGATTGAACAGGAGGGAACAGAGTTAACAGAGAAGATTGACGGGTAGCCGAACTCGTGAGAGTTCGGGAGAGTCATTTCAGTGCTTTGAAACTCCAGAAGTCTCACGATTTCTGCTACAAGAATTCTCCGTTATCTCTGTTGCCTCCTGTTCAAAACTACTCGTTCTCTCACGCGACCTTCCGCAACTCCGCCTGGCTTTCTTCGATGCGCTGTTTCGATAGCTGCATTTCGGCCAGCGTGTAATAGTTGCCCAGTGCCCGGGCGGCGGTTTGGAACTGTTCGACCAGGTCGTCGCGAACGGTTTCGTCGAGGCCGATGAACGTCGCCTCGTCGCCGACGTCGTAAGGCGTCAGGTTCGCGCCGTTGACATGCGGGTGCCGTTTGGAGATTTCCTCAAACTGGTTCAGCTGGTACGCCGCCGCGGCCCAACCCAGCCAGGGGGCGATCCAAGTTGGCTGGCGGCCGGTGACGACGCTGAAGTGATGATGGGCATCGTGCAAGTGCTTCTGCGAAAGGGCAGCCAGGCCGCAAAGGTAGATGCCCAGCGAACTGCCGCTGGTCTTGTCGGTGAAGGCGGCGGCCAGTTCTTCGGCGGCGAAACTTTTCGAGGCAATCGCTTTGACCAACCGGTCGTACTGGGCCAACAGGGCGTCAATATCGATCCCCGCGTACCGTTCTAGAAACGCGACGACGGTCGGGCGGTGCGGCAGCGGCGGGTCGATGATGTCGGTCAGCAGTTGTGCGACCTGCTCGTCGACAGCGGCTTGCGATTTCGCAAAAACACCTTCCTGATACCGCTGCATCCGCCGGGCCTGACGAGCCGCCAACAGCGGTTGGGCAATGCCCAAAGCGGCCGCGCCCACGACTGCCGCGGCGGTTAGCGGAATGCTTTCCGCCCAAAAATAGGCCGCCAGACCCAGAGCCGCAATGATCGATTCAAACGCCGCGAACATCCAGATTTTCATCGCAGATGACCCTCTGCCAAAATACATCCCAGCGAAGAAATTGCGGCAAAGGGTAGGCCAGCCGCCGGGTGGGCGTCAATCGCAACGTGAATGTGGTAGCATGGGTAGCACCGAATACGTTTTCTAACTGTTGAGAATGGGCTTGATGGCTTCCGTCCCGCGAACAACCGGAAACTCCAGCAGCGGCAAATGGATCGCCCGGGTAGTGATTACGATTGTCAGCGTGGGTGGATTCGCGCTGGTGGCGTTCATTGCGGT
>CALBTA010000040.1 GCA_937967755.1 uncultured Planctomycetaceae bacterium
GACCCGTTGCAGCACGGCGATCGCCCCCCGCAAAGCCCCGGCGTTGGCGAACGGCCCGTACAGTTTCACCCCCTTTTGTTCCGGCGTGCGGGTGAGTTCGACGCGCGGAAAATCCTCGCCAGTGGTGATCATCAGGTAGGGGAATGATTTGTCGTCCTTCAGGTTGACGTTGTGCCGCGGCTGAATGTCTTTGACCAGCCGGGCTTCCATCAGCAGGGCATCGACCTCGCTTTCGCACTCGACGAAATCGACATCGGCGATCTCACCCACCCAATCGGCCGTACGGCGTTCGGACTGCGCCCCAGCCAGAAAATAACTGCCCGCCCGCGAGCGCAAGTTCTTCGCCTTGCCGACATAGATCACCCGGGCCTCGGCGTCTTTCATCAGATAGATGCCGGGCGTAGCTGGAAAGGTACGTACCTTCTCGGCCGCTTGATCGAATGGAGTTATGGGGGTATCGCTCATGGTAGCAGGCACACTCCGTGTGCCATTCGCTTGTGTCTCTTTCGTAGCGGCGGCTTCCAGCCACCGTGTTTACAGCATTTGAGCCCGACCATTACTGATGTAGGTCGGGTTTGTAATCCGACCAGTGCGTGACGTCACAGTGGACGGGTTACAAACCCGTCCTAAACCACGGTGGCTGAAAGCCCCCGCTACGGGAAGTGAATTATAGCGGCTCGCCAATCTTGCGAACCTTTGTTGCCGAAACAGCTCTAAAGTGCGAGACGCTATGAGCACCGCCCACTTTGACCAAACCGAATCACGCGTTGCCCGTCGGCTGGCTGGGGAGGATGTGCGCCAGGGGCAGTTTGTCAGCGTGCTCTACGAAACGGTCGGTTTTCCGTCGTTCTTCTGGTGCGGTGACTCGGCGGTCGCCGCGCGCAGCGAACTGGTGCACATCCGCCGCCACTCCCCATGGGGCGGTGTGCCGTTGAAAGTGAAGGCTGTTTGCCTGCCCTTCGTCTTCGTCAAACCACCAACCGGAAAAAGCTTTCCGATTGATGTGCGGCAAAGCGAGCTTGTCCACTTGCCCCAGCAATACGGCGAACTGGTTTGGAAGCGAATGAAACGCAAGAAGCGGAAATAGCTTTGGGAAAGTAGCACGGATCGCAGATCCGTGCTACTTTCCCCAATGACAGCTCCTACCACTCGTTCCCATGCACAATTTGGAAGCGAAGAAGGTAACACCTAGTGACCGCGCAATTCCTCCATACCTTCGGCGACGTCTCTAGGCAACGAAGTTAGAAATTCAATTTGGGGGGTCGCGTTTCGCAAATGCTCACGGGAAAGTTGTTTTGCATGTTTAATGATTTGGGAATTATTGCCAGGTCTTTTCGGGGCGGCGCATACGTTATAGAAGACCTTTCCTATCCCATAGCAAATCGCAAACGTGAATGCTCCCAAAAATACAGCTTGCGCGAGCGATAAATCGGGATGGATGTACCTAGTGATCGCTATTGCACCTACCAAAGCGATTCCGATCCAGAGGTTCTTCCACGAGTTTGTGGATTCGCGAGATTGCACACCCTCGAAACAACGGTTGCAGCACTTGCCGGGGAAGTAGATTCGTGCGTTTTCCAAGTAAACACCGGCCATTTGAGTGGCAGACACACAAACAAAAAAGACATCGTTCGCGTGAGTGTGGCGTTCACAAATGAAGCAGTAGTTTGAAATGGTTTGCCAATCGACAAACTTCGAATCCTGGTGCGTTGGCTCGTTACCCATGATCGAGATATTGACCCGCTATAGCGATGTCTAAAGCAATTCCTCCAACTCCCCAACCAACCGCTCGAAGTACTTCAGCGCCGTGTCGACCGGCTTTGGTTTTTCCATGTCGACGCCGGCGTCTCGGAGCAGATCGAGCGGGAATTTTGAGCCGCCCCCTTTGAGGAACGTCAGGTAGTCGTTCAACTCGGCATCGCCGCCCTTCAAAACGCGTTGCGAAAGGGCGATGGCGGCGGACATTCCGGTGGCGTATTTGTAAACGTAGAACGCCCGGTAGAAATGCGGGATGCGGAGGCACTCCAGCGACAGCTCTTCGTCCAACGCAAAGTCGGGGCCGAAGTATTTTTCCAGCAGTTTGCGGTAGGCCGATTTCAGCGACTGCACGGTCAGCGCTTCGCCTGCTTCGGCCATGGCGTGGGAAATTTTTTCGAACTCGGCGAACATCGTTTGGCGGATGATCGTCCCGCGAATATCGTCGATTTCGCGGTTGATCAGGTACGCCCGCTCTTTATCGCTTTGGGCGTTTTCCAGCATGTGATGGGCCAGCAGTTCTTCGTTGAAGGTGCTGGCGACCTCGGCGACGAAAATGACGTAGTTGTAATACTGGTACGGCTGGTTGCCCGACGAGTAGTAACTGTGCATCGAGTGCCCCGCCTCGTGCGTCAGCGTGAAGACATCGTTCAGCACCTTCGGCTGGTAGTTCATCAAAATGTAAGGGTTGCCGTCGAAGCTGCCGGCGCTGAACGCGCCGCTTTGCTTGCCCGCGTTGGGGTAGCGGTCACACCAACGGGCGGTCGTCAGGCCCTCCTCCAACACGCGGCAATACTCATCGCCCAGCGGCTGCAGCGAATCGATCACCAGCTTGACCGCTTGCTTCCAGGTGCGGTTGGTTTCCAAATCGGTGATGATCGGTACATAGGTATCGTAATGGTGAATCTGCTTGAGCTTCATCTTCCGCCGCCGCAGATCGTAGTAGCGGTACAACGCGGGCAGGTTCTTCGTGACGCTTTTGATCAGGTTGTCATAGACCGACGCCGGCACGTTGTCGTTGAACAGCGAAACATCGCGGGCCGTCTCGTACCCGCGGGCCTTGGCGTAGTAGATGTCCTTGTGGATCGAGCCGGCCAGCATCGCGGCAATCGAATTCTCATGCCCGGCGAACTGCTCGTAGAACTGGTGAAACGCTTTCTTCCGCACGCTGCGTTTGGGACTGACCAAGAACTGGCTGAAGGTTGCGCCCGAAAGTTCAATCTGCTCGCCTTCTTCGTTTTCGACGAAACCAAACTTCATATCGCTGTTGGTCAACTGCCGGAAGGCGTTGTCAGCCGCCGACGCCATCTCGCTTTGCATCGCCAGCAGCTTCTCCTCATTCTGGCTGAGGGTGTGCGGCTTGTAGCGAACAATGCGTTCGATATAGAGCTTGTAGGGCTGCAGTTCTTTCGATTGCAGAAACTTCTTCAGCTTCGCATCGGAAATCTCCATCATCTCCGGGCGGATGAAACTGGCCGCTTCGCTGGCCTTCGCCGCGACGCTTTGATAGCGGCCCATCATGTCTTGATAGGTGCTGTTGGTTTGATCCTCGGTCGTCTTCAAGAACGAATAGTAGCCCAGCCGCTCGCCGAGCCGGTCAACCTTCAGGTCAAACTTCAGGCAATCGGCCAACGCTTTGGCGCTGCTCGCCAGCTTGCCGCGGTACTTTTCGTAGCCTTTGATTTCGCGCTGGAACTTCTTGAAATCTTTTTCCCACGCCGCGTCGCTCGGGTACAGGCTGGAAAGATCCCAGGTATCGGCTTGCTTGACTTTGTCGCGCGGAGGAAGGCGTTTAACTTTGGGCATGATGGTTGTATTCCCTCTCCCTCAGGGAGAGGGCTAGGGTGAGGGTAGTAAATGAATGGGGATTGACTAATTCAATGGGGCCGAGCTTCCTTACTCGCGTATGATCTCACCCACGCTCGTGCCCACCAAGGCACGGCAGTGGGGATAATAGTAGTACGTCCGTTTCCAAGGAGAACTCGATTTGGGGCGGTGCTTCCGCGTACGCTTTCGCGGTTTTACGTACTCGCGGCCACAGCTTCTACACTTCTTGGACGAATCTTCAGCGGAGCGCGCTTTCATGAAATCACCGATCCGCGGGAAGACAGCCCTCACCCCGATTCTCTCCCAGAGGGAGAGGGAGTAGGGGCTACCACTTTAGCACGGCAGTGCCCCAGGCCAACCCGGCCCCAAAGCCGCTGACGACGATATTGTCGCCCCGTTTAATGCGGCCGGCGGCGTGCGCTTCGGCGAGGGCCAGCGGAATGCTGCCCGCCGAAGTGTTGCCGTAGCGATCGAGGTTGACGAAGACTTTGTCGCGGTCGATGCCCAGCTTGCCGATCGCGGCATCGATGATCCGCACGTTCGCCTGATGCAGAATCACCAGGTCGACATCTTCCGGCGACAGGCGGGCGCCCGACATCACGCTGATGATCGTCTCGCGCAGCATCTGCACGGCCCATTGGAACACCGCCCGGCCGTCCATCGTCATAAACTGGCGGTTGCTGGCGATGCCTTCGGGCGTAAGCGGTTCGCGCGAACCGCCGCCCGGTATGCACAGTAAATCGCCGCCGGAACCATCGGCCCCCATTGTGTAGGAAGTGAGACCCTGATGGGCGTCACCCTTGCCGATGATGACCGCGCCCGCCGCGTCGCCGAAGAGCGGGTAAGTCTTCTTATCTTCGGGGTTGCAAACCCGCGACATGATATCGGCCCCGATGACCATCGCATGGTTGGCCGTGCCCGACTTGATGTACTGCATGCCGGTCACCAGCGCGTACATGAACCCAGCGCAGGCAGCGTTCACGTCCATTGCGGGGGCGCGAATGCCCAGCCGTTCCGCCACGCGGCAAGCGGTCGCCGGCGTGGGGCTGTCGGGTGTCATCGTGCCGACGATCAACAGGTCGATCGCATCGGCGGTCATCTTGGCGTTGGCGAGGCAATCCCGCGCGGCGGCCAGGGCCAAATCGCTGGTCGCCTGATCATCGGGTGCCCGGCGGCGCTCCAAAATACCGGTTCGTTGCACGATCCAATCGGCGTCGTATCCCAACTCGGCCAAATCTTCGTTGCGCACCAACTCGCTGGCGGCGTGAGCCCCGCAGGCCAGCATCTGCACACCTGTCAACGTGTGCTGCAAATGCCCCAAATCGTCGCCCGGCTGCAAAGCCGTTTTGCGGACGGGTTGGACCTTCGATTGACCCGAAGTAACAGAGGCCATGAAATTCAGGTATCAAACGACACCCCGCGCCGGGCGAATCGGCCGGCACGGAATGTGGGAAATTATGTGCTAAGTCCAACGAGTGTAGCAGTTTCGGGCGATCCTTCCCACACCTTTGCGGGTGAAAATGGGAGGATTGCACAATTTGCGTGCTTGTCTATTGGGGTTCAGCGGGGATGTCTAACCACTTTTTATTTATGTGTGTTTGTTTGACCGCATCCGCGATGATTTGCGCTTTCAAGCCGTCGTAGAAACTGGGAACTGCCGGCCGGCCTTCGACAATCGCCGAAACGAACTCCCACACCAGGTCGTACCGAAACACGGTTGCCGGTTCGCCTTCGCTGATGTCGCGAAGGCTGCCGGGTGCGGCTTTGAAGTCGTCTGGCACGGTCACCGGCTCCAAATCGCCGCCAGTCTTCCCAAATAATAGGGTGTTGGGCTCATGCAGTCGATAAACGGCACTGGCCTGGCTGCCGTTCACTTCGGCCCATTCGTGCCCGAACCCGTTGCGGGCGTAGCCTTTAGCGAGCGTGGTTCCCTCCCAAACTCCGACCGCTCCCGATTCGAACTCGCCAATTAGACACGACCAATCGTCCACTTCCGATGGGGGGCAGTGTCCGCCGTCCGGGGTCGTGTCGCGCGGGGCGAATTGGGCGACCGCCCCGCAGATGCGGGTGATCGGCCCCAGCAGATCGGCGGCGAAATCGATCCGGTGAATGGTCATGTCGAACAGATCGCCCGCGCCCGCCTTGTCTTTGTACTGCCGCCAGCCCCAACTCGTCTCGGGCCAATCCAAA
The DNA here is from genome assembly GCA_937967755.1 of uncultured Planctomycetaceae bacterium. Classification (GTDB taxonomy): domain Bacteria; phylum Planctomycetota; class Planctomycetia; order Pirellulales; family Pirellulaceae; genus CALBTA01. The sequence continues at coordinate 5,773 of CALBTA010000040.1, forward strand.
AACCGTTGGCTGCGAAAATGCCGCGGCTCACCTAAGTCGCCCTTGTCGATCAGACGTTTCAAGTACCGCATCGAAGGGGCAAAGCGGTAGGTGAACGCGGTCATGTGAACGACGTTCGCGTCACGAGCTGACGTGTACATCTCACGAACTTCGCCGGCGTTCAAACCCAGCGGCTTCTCGCACATGATGTGCTTTCCGCCAGCGGCGGCCGCCAGCGACATCGGGTGATGTGTGAAGTTCGGCGTGGCGATGATCACCGCGTCGATGTCGTCGCGAGCGCAAAGCGCTTCGTAGTCGGTCGTTACGTCATCAACTCCCCAATCCTTGCGGCGCTGCTCAAGCAACGCTTCGCTCGAATCACACACGGCCACCAGTTCCGCCCGCGGGTCGATATTGATCCCCGGCACATGGTGATAATCACTAACCGCCCCCGCCCCGATAATGGCGATGCGGATTTTTTCGTTAGGAGATCGTGTCACGAGTTTCGATTCCTTTCGGCATCAGCGTACTGTTGTTGAGCGGTACGGCGCTAGCCGCCGGTGTGGCGCGTTGGTTGACGAACCGGCGGCGAGCGCCTTGCCGCACACCTATCAAGCCGCGTCGCGCACATCCATGATAGGGTCAAGAAACAACGCAGGACAGCACTGGTGGCTGTCCTGCGTTCAGATTCGATCTGTTCCGCTTCAACCAACTAGTACGACCGGGCGGCGGACCAGCCGCTGTCTTTCAACCGTCGCACTTTCGGCCTCGCGTGCGTCGCTGGCTGAGCACGTGCTGGCGCGGCAACGGGAGTTTGCCAAGAGATCGGCACGATCGCACCGGGCTTGACCAACGGCTGCGCCGCCGTGCGATCATCAGGGTTCAACAACGCCGGGGCGCGATCGAGATCGGGCAACGGGCGGATGTCGAGGTTCTGCATCCGCGGCTGATACGTTGCCGGAGGCTCGCTCCGCAGCGAACTGCGGCTGGCCGAACCTTGTTGGAAACTCGCTCCGCCGGTGTTGGGTAAGTACGGCTGCGACGGCTGCTGCTGGGAATTCAACGTCGGAATGTTATCGGCCGGCGTCGGCTGGGCATGGCTCGGTTGCGGATTCGTCAGACTGGTCGTCGGTCCCGATTGAGGAATCGGAGCAAGTTGCTGCGGCTGCGCTGGCGTGGCAGCGAATGGAATCGCCGCACCAGCCGCGGGCGCCGTACCGCAATTCGTGCAACCGGGCGTCGCCGGGGCGAACTGTTGAACGGGTGCCGAAAACTGTTGCTGCACCATCGGCTGTTGCTGAAAAACCGGTTGTTGCTGCAAAACGGGTGCCGCGTTGACGACTGGCACTGCGGGTGCCGCAGAAACGGCCGCGGGAACCGTCACGTTGCGGCACACTTGGCGGTACGTCGTCACCGGAACACGCTGGGCCACGTGCTGCACGGTTGTGCAAGGATGCATCACGGTCCGCGGGCAACCAGTGCATGGGTCGCACGTGGTTTGCGGTCGGTAAACCGTCACGGGCACTTGCCGGTAAACCGTGCGATACGTGGTTTGCGGGCAGTACGAACAGACCCGCTGAGTGGTGGTGCAAGGTGTCGCACAGGGCGTTGGGCAAGCAGGCGCGACCGGCACAGCACACGTGTTGCAACTCTGACAAGCGGGTTGCGGAGTATAAGCGGCAACGCGCGGCGTGAAGCCGCAGGTCGTTCCACACCCGCCGTAGCCGCCGTAATAGGCAACCCGCGCGGCCCGCCGCTGACGGAGCCAACGGAAGAGAAACGCGTCGGCATCTTGTGGAACCGCTTGCAGCAATGTTCCGACCGCCAACGTGGCGATCACTGTCTTGATTTTCCAGGTATACATCTAATCACTCCCGTACGGATCGAATCCGAGCCTCTGCTCTGGGTCAGGCAATCCGTGCCGGAGTGTGCGGGCTTCCAGGTGCCCGCATCGGAATGTTCAGTCTCGATAGAGTTCGTCAAGTTGTGCGTCAGAGGAGGATGAACACAACGCCGCGGGCAAGCCGCGACAAATCCTTCATGTGAAATCGTAGGACACAGCCGAGGGTGAGGAAAGAAAAACCAGCTTCGTTCAGGGGAAAAAGCCGCATTATCGTTGCGCTGGCAACGCGTGCAGCGTTCAGCGAAACAGCGTAATAAGTAACGAGGGCCGCACGGCTACCCAACCGCTACAACCGCAACCGCAGCGTTGCATCGCTAGCGCCTGGAAAGTTCGGTTGTAACGGTCGCACCGGTAAGCCGGGCGTCGCTTCGGCGGGCAACCTGGGTTACAATCGCGCCTACTAACCCATCAGAGGATCTCACATGTTGAAACGCTCAGTATTTTCCGAAAAGAGGCTGGTTGCGTTCGTATGCCTGCTGACGTGCGGTTTGGCGAGGCCGCAAACGGAAGAAGCCGAGGCCGCGGACCCGGCCGCGGACCGGCTGCCCAGAGTGCTGATCATTGGCGATTCGATTTCGATCGCGTATACCAAGCCGGTCGTTACGTTGCTTGAAGGGAAGGCCGATGTCCGGCGGGTTCCAACCAACGCTGGCCACACCGGCAAAGGGCTGGAGCATTTGCCCAAGTGGCTGGCGGTTGATGGGGGAGACTGGGATGTGATCCATTTCAACTGGGGTTTACACGATTTGTGCTACCGAAACCCCAGCGCGAAAACCCAGGGCAAACGGGACAAGGTCAAGGGCAAGATCACACACACTCCCGAGCAGTACCGGGAAAACTTAGAGAAGATCGTCGCCATTTTGAAAGCAACGGATGCCAAGCTGATCTGGGCTTCCACCACGCCCGTGCCTGAAGGGGAAGCGGGACGGAAGGTAGGCGACGACTTGGTCTACAACAAAATTGCCGCCGAGGTCATGGAAGAGAACGACATTCCGACCAACGACCTTCATGCGTTGATGCTTCCGCACATGAAGACCAAGACGACCGCGCCAGGCAACGTCCACTTCACCGCCGAAGGATCGCAGATTCTGGCGAAGCAAGTCGCGGAAGAGATTGAAAAAGCTTTAGAGTAGGGCGGGTTTGCAACTCGTCAATAATTCACCAAGAAAGTTTGAGAGGCAAATCTAGATGCCCAAGATCGACTGGTCTTATCACCGCCCCGGCTGAACATCGTGCAAACGGGCGCAAGAGTTTCTTGCGGATGCTGGCCTTGTGCCGAAGGAAGAAGTGAACGCGAAGAAGACGACCATGAAGAAGTCCGACGCGCTGGAACTGGCCAGCGCGGCTTCGCACATTCACGCGGCCAAGGGCAAGAAGGTCGTCCACATCAATGTGAGGAAGGACCAACCCGATGACGATGCGCTGGCAGCGGTGCTGCTGGGCCCAACCGGCAATCTGCGAGCGCCTTCGCTGCGCGTCGGCAAGAAGTTGATCGTTGGGTTCAACCAGGAGATGTACGAAGCGCTGCTCGGTGGATAGGTGCGATTCGTTGCATCACCGGGCGGCTTGCGCCGCTCCGCTTTGTGCAATCCCCGTACTACGCATCGAACGACATGCTCGATGCGGCGGGCATTGATGTTCCGCCATAGGTGGGCGGCGCTGTGATGTGCGGCTGGGGCGTTTCTTGGCTGTGCAGCCGGTCTTGCTCCCCCAGCATGGCCGCGGCATCGCTGGACGAGATCTCTTCCGCATCCTTCGGGGCAGTCAGAATCGGGGCGGCGGGCAGTTGCTCGCAGATCATCCGGGCCGTTTCGCGTTCGATCTCCAGCACGCCGATGGCGGCCGTGATCTTCGCGCTGTCCCAATCAAGCTGGGCTTCGTTGAGGTGGCGGAAGATGATCAGGTAGATCGACATCGTGTTCCGGCCGATGGTTTCGAGCTGCTCGATCTCAGCCTTCCGCTGCTCGGCAGTGAGGGTTTGGTCACGCAAGATGTGATCGACAACATGTTCGCAAGATTCGCGGTCGGCGCGGACGCCGGCGATGAGTTCAATGATGATATTCCGGCAACGGCCCAGTGCGGTGAACGCGGCGGAATTGTCGGTCTCCCACTGTTCGACCGCCGCGTTTGCGAAACGTATCGCTCCTTCTATAAGCATTAGCCGCAGGCGTTGCGGCGTGGCGTTGAGAACGTCGTCTTGGTAGTAACTGCGGTAGATATCGCTGGACACGGGAGGATGCCTTGGGTGTGATGGGAGAGCGGGAGGGTGTTTCAATGGTTAGGAGCTGCCAACTTGCAGCGGCGGCAATGAGGCGATGCCTTGCACGGCGG
>CALBTA010000041.1 GCA_937967755.1 uncultured Planctomycetaceae bacterium
GAACTGGCCCAGCAACCTTAAGGGACAGCGCGCCCGCCAAGCTTGGACCACCTCAAGCAACGACCTGAGTTGTGGCGTGCTACATACAGCGCAATGCTATTCAGTGCGAAACGACCAAACGCACCAACCGGAAGGCGCGTTCACAGAAAGAGGATACAGAAAAGTGTGCGCAGACTCACTTTCTGAAATTGTGGAGTGGGTAGCAAGGCATGATGGCCGGGCTGGATGCAATGCGAAAACGCACGTAGAGTTGCCTCACTCGGTCAATGCACGTGGATAGGAATGTCGCGCCGGCGGACGCTTGATCAGTTGAAATTGAGTTGTTGAACGGTGACGATTCACTCATACCGCTTGCTGCCCCGATGAGGCCGATGATGACCAGCAGCGCCGCGATGGCTAGGATTACCGCGCCGATGATCATGAAAATCTTTTTGTAACTGGTCGGCTTAGTGCCGTACGGTTCGCCGGTTTGGCCGTTGATGAGGAAGCGGTAGGTGCGGTCTTTGTACCCGTAGGCCATGATCCAGACGGGCAACAGCGTCGCCTCGCTGGATAGTCCGGTGAGCAATGTGTTCACATGCACATTGCGGCTGCGGCCGGGAACATACTTTCCGGCGACCGCTTGTTGCTCAAGCTGTTCAACATTGCGGCGCGCATACGGCCGCGCATATTTGCGGGGGACACTGAACTGCTCGACGATGGCGTTTTCCAGGTCGACTTGCTCAGGCGGGAGACCGGCGTTGAGGTGAAACGGCCGCAGCGCGTAAGTCTCATGCGGCGTCAGCGCGCCGCTGGCTCCGATGATGATGCCGGCGTAGCGGCTGCTGTGTTCACCCGATAGCGGGAACCAATCTCCGCGGGCCCCGCGCGGGGTTTGGCTCGTATCAGCCGTCCAATAGGTCGATGTGTTCGCGGTGAAAACCCAGTAGGGAACGTACACAGGCGCCATCTTCGTGATCACCGCCGTGTCGCTCAGATCGCTGGGGCGCAGCCAGCCCGTTCCCACCCACTGCCGCGTGATACTCTGTGCTCGCGAACGATCGATTCCGAATGGCACGACCCGCGCCGGGCGAATTGTCTTGGCGTCGGGTTGTTTTTCCAGCCGCTCGCTGCCACAAAACGGGCAGCGCAGCGCCCCGGCCGAAGCATCGTAGCTCATCGACGCCCCGCACCCTGTGCAATTGAAATTGTGCGTCGTCTGGCGGGTTTCGTCGCGCTGGTCGGCCGTCTCTTCATGAGGAGTTTCCGCGCCGCAGTTGGCGCAGAACAAATCTTCCTCATCGACCAAGGCCTTGCAAATGCCGCACTTCCGCTGAGGTTCAACCATTGGCCGAGAGGACTCCCGAAACGATCAGCAGAATCACAACGATGGCAACCAGCAGCCCAACGCCGATGCCGACGGCCGACCAAATCCGCTTCGACGACCACGGTTTGTCGCCGGCGATCTTGCCCGTCTGTCCGTTGACAATGAAGCGGTACAGTTTGTCTTGATAGCGGTAGCTCAACAGGTAGACCGGCAACAGGATCAAATCGCTGGTCGCCTGGCTGAACCGTGTGCGGACTTGCAACTGCCGGTGGGTATCGCCCGGCAGGAACGCGGCGATGGCGTGGCTCTCTCGCCGCCGAAATTCCTGTTGGCAGATTTGCAACGCCGGTTGCAGTTCGATGGAGTACTCTTCGGTGATCCAGCCGGCGATGTAGCTGGGGTCGTAACGCTTGAGCGCCGGCAGATTGAACGGCTTGATTCGGTCGGCCTGCGATTGCGGCAACCCGCGACTGCCTGAGACCAGGTAATCGCGGTGATACATATGGTGTTGCCCGGCCAGCGGCCACCATTCGGTTTCGCGGACGCGGCGTGTCCGGCGGACGCGTTTGCCGTTGGAGTCGGTCGTGTAATAGGTTTCGGTGCGGTACCAATACTCCCCGATGCGCGCCGACCAGCGGCTTTGGCTGCGCATGGTGAACCGCCAAAACGGCAAGTAAACGCCGCGCAGCTTTTCTTCAATCTTGGCTTGCGAAAGATCGCCCGGCCGCCAAAAGGAATTGTCGGCGAGCCAATTGCGGAACTTCTGAAGCGCCTGATCGTGCGTCACGGCGAAGCCGATCACGAACTCCGGCGGCTGGCGACCGGTGGTCGCTTCGGTATGTTCGACAACGTAGGTCGAATCGCAAAACGGGCAGGCGTAGCTGCGCTCGTCGGGATCGACTTTGATGTGCGCGCCGCACGACTGGCATTCAATATGCTTTTTGGGGCCTTCAATGACCAAATCGGCGTTCTGCTTTGCGGAGCCGCGTGTGGACGCCGCTCGCGGCTTCGCATCCTGCGCAACCCTCCCGCAATGCGTACAGAACTTATCCCCTTGCTCGATCGGCGCTCCGCAAACATCACACGGCTGACCGTGCGGCGCAAGGACTTCCGCATCGACGATTGGCCCATCGTCGACAACCACGGGTTCGTCAACAAAGCGGATTCCCTCAGACGGCGGCGCTGGCATGGTTCCTTTATAGCGTGGCCAAAGCGCGCGGCCCACCGTGCTTATGCTTTCGCCAAAACGAAGCGGAGCGGCGCAAGCCGCCCGGTAAGGCGCACACCGGAGGGCTTGCACCCTAACGCTAAACGCTGCCCCGATTGATCGCATCGACGAGTTGCCGCAATCGTCCCAGGCTGCGGCGGTTGAAGCGGAAGACCAGTCGCGGCAGATCCGCCAGTTCTGGTTCGTCCTCTTCCGGCAAGGCGGTCGTTTGCTCGAACTTTCCAGAATGCAAGATGTCGGCGAAGTTGTCGTTGATGTCGGCCAACATCGCTGGGGACAGTTTCTCTTCCAAGCGGAAGACTAGTTTGTCGCGCACGAAACGCATGCTGTTGTAGACTCGGAAAAAACTGAGCACCTCCTGCACCGCTTCGTCGCAACTGTTGGTCACTTTGTAAAGCGAGAGGTCCTCGGGCGAGATCATGCCTTTCTTCAATAGCTTTTCGCCAACGAATTCATGGAACCGGGTCCAGTAATCGCCTTGCGGCGCGTTCAGTAGCACCAGCGGAACCATGTCGCGCTTGCCGGTTTGTAGCAGCGTGAGAACTTCCAACGCCTCGTCGAGCGTGCCGAACCCGCCCGGCAGGCAAACGAATGCGTGGCACTCCTTCACAAACATCAGTTTGCGGGTGAAGAAGTACTTCATGTGCACCAGTTTCTCATCGCCGTCGATGATGGGGTTCGACTGCTGCTCGAACGGCAGCAGAATATTCAGGCCCATCGAGTGTTCACGCCCGGCACCCCGGT
>CALBTA010000042.1 GCA_937967755.1 uncultured Planctomycetaceae bacterium
GCAATCATCGCCTACTTCGCGCTGGCTCACATTGCAGCGGCCGAAGATGCCGCTTGGCCCGTCTACCCGCTGAACGGGCATAAGTTCCATGCTGACGAGACCGGCCGCGGCCCAGGCGGTTACCTCAGCATGTTCAGCATCGTTCTGTACTGGCTGATGTTTTTGGGATGGGTCAAGGCGGTCGATTGGGTCAATCGCGACACGGTGCAAACCCCGATGTCGACCGCCATCTGGAATCCGATCGTGTTCTTCCCCTTCTTCTTCGGCCTGTTCCTATTTGGTTTGACGCTGCCATACATCGGGTTTCTGCTAACGTTGCTCACGCTTGTCGGGCCGCTGGCTGCGTACGTTTTCATTCGCAACAAGAAAGTACCACCGCACGAGCGCGTCTTCACGCCGGACCACTTCCGCCACGTCTTCGCTGGCAAAGCACGGGCCGCTGGCGTGAAAGTCGATGCGGAAAAGAAATTCGACTACCAACAAGGCGCGCCGGTCGAACTTACGGCGATGGGGGGCGAGAACGATCAAGCGAATCAGGCCAACCTGATCAAATCGCGGCAATCGCCTGGTTTCGTCGAAGCGAAAGAAGTCATCGCCCAGGCCCTCGACAATCGTGCTGACCGCATCATGCTCGACTATTCGCAGCAAGCAGTCGGCGTAAAGCATCAGGTCGATGGCGTCTGGCACGACATCGAGGCCCGCGACCGCGAAATGGGCGATGTGATGTTGGCGGTGCTGAAAACCATTTGCAACCTGAACGCCGCCGAGCGAAAAGCGCGTCAAGACGGCAAGTTCGGGGCCAACTACAAAAACCACGATTACACTTGCCGGTTGACTTCACAGGGCGTGCAAACGGGCGAGCGGGTTGTCGTTCAATTAGGCGATACGGCGGTTGCCTTCGATTCAATTGAAGAAGCCGGTATCCGTCCCAAGGTGCTGCAGCAATTGAAGGAATCGCTCGGCGGCAGTTCGGGCATGGGCTTGATTTCATCCATGCCCTCGGGCGGGCTTACCACTTCACTGACGCTGACAATGAAGTCGCTGGACCGTTACATGCGGGACTTTTACATCGTTGAAGATGAATCCAACCGCGAGCCGGAAGTAGAAAACGTTCAACTGGTTGGTTTCGACGCGGCAGCTGGGCAAACCCCCAGCGACGTCTTCGGCCCGCTGTTTCATAAAGACCCCGATGTGATCGTCGTACCGAACCTGTCGGATGCGAAAACAGTTAGCACGCTTTGTGAACAGGCGATTGAAGATAGCCTGGTAATTGGCACCATTCGCGCGAAGGAGGCGACCGAGGCATTGCTGCGTGTGTTGATGCTGGAAGTTCCCGCCGATCAATTTGCCCCGGTCGTGCAGTGCGTTTTGAACGTGCGGCTAATTCGCAAGCTGTGCACCGAGTGCCGCCAGCCGTATGCCCCTAACCCAGAGATGTTGAAGAAGCTCGGCATCCCCGCCGGTAAAGTGCAAGCGTTTTACCGCCCGCCGCCACCTCCGGAAGATCCCAAAGAAATTTGCCAGGCCTGCCGGGGGCTTGGGTATCACGGGCGGACCGGCATTTTCGAACTGTTGACCGTGACCGACAAAATCCGTGAAGCACTCATTAAGCAACCGAAGCTCGAAGTGATCAAAAAGGTCGCCCGGGCCGAAGGGCACCGCGGAGTTCAAGAAGAAGGCATTGTACTGGTCGCCAAGGGAATTACCTCACTGCAGGAATTGCAGCGGATATTGAAGTCGTAACCGTAACGGGGGCTTCCAGCCACCGTGAATAAGAGTGTTGGTTTCCATTCGAAAACAGTTTTGAAGCGAAGCCTTCTCCCCCTGGGAGAAGGTGGCCGAAGGCCGGATGAGGGCAGTGTGATTGACGAGCGTTGAACAAGGAATTCTGGACGACGAAGGACTGGCTACCACCTGTATGTTCTTCATTCGGCATTCCTTGCTCGACCTTCGATGTTCCCACTGCCCTCACCCCGGCCCTCTCCCAGGGGGAGAGGGAGAATTGCATTACGAAAGAATTCAAACATGCTCACCGGACTACTATTCATCATCATCCTCATCTGCGTGGCCTTCCTCTGGAACGAAGGGCTATGGGGGAACGCCATTTCGTTGGTGAACGTCACCATCGCGGCGCTCATCGCGACCAATTACTTCGAACCGCTGGCCGGTTTCCTGGAAGGGATGGGCAATGCGATGGCATCGTTCACCTACTTTTGGGACTTTCTATCCATCTGGATGATCTTCGTCGTCGCCATGGTCATCATGCGAACGACTACCGATTTCCTCACCA
>CALBTA010000043.1 GCA_937967755.1 uncultured Planctomycetaceae bacterium
CCCCGCGGCAACTTGGAAGAGACCGACGCGGTCGCCCGGTCGATCCACCGCGACACGCCCGATATCGCCTCGCCGCTGTTGTCGGACGGGCGGATCTATTTTCACAAAGGGAAGACCGGCATCCTGTCTTGCGTTGACGCCGCCACGGGCAAACCGCACTACAGCGCCAGCCGCATCCCTGGCATCACCAGCACCTACGCCTCGCCAATTGCCGCCGGCGGACATGTCTACCTGAGCGGCCGCAGCGGCACGACCGTCGTGATTAAAGACAGCGACAAACTGCAAATCGTCGCCACCAATTCTGTCGGCGAAGGAGTCGACGCCACCCCCGCGCCAGCAGGCAAGCAACTGTTTATCCGCGGCGAAGAACACTTGTTCTGCATCGAAGCGGGCTAACGGCGTCTTCGAACAGCACGCCATGCGGCAAGTCTTCCTTTCACACCTACGTTAACTACTTTGAGAGCACCTGAGCTGTATTCCGTTCGCTGGTGGCCTGCGAGTGCGATGCGTGACAATTCGCCCTGAGTCGCCGTTGATAACATTCGTCGTGATGGACTGACTTCTATGCCCAAGCCCCAACCCGAACCCATCGACCCGGCGCAAGTTCGTGAACTGGCGTTGGCTGTGATCGAGGCGGATCGGTTTCCGCAATTGGCGACCATCGATGGCGATCAGCCGCGCGTGCGGCCGGTGTCGCCGGTGCGGACGGACGAGTTCACCGTTTACGTCGCCAACTTGCGGCAGTATCACAAAACGCAGGAGATCGCGGCCAACAACAAGGTCGAACTCTGCTACCTCTCGCCCGGTCACGATCAGGTCCGCATCACCGCGCTGGCCGAAGTGGTCGAAGATCGGGCGCTGCTGCAAGAAATCTGGGACGCCAACCCGCTGCTCCGCCAATACATCGGCACCATCGACAACCCCGACCTGATCGTCTACCGCATGCAACCGCAGCAGGTGCGCTTTATGCGAGAATGGGCGTTGGATTATCACGAGGTAGTGTAGAACCATTGTCGTCAATTGTACATGGGGTGTGAACGCGGCTGTGGATCTGAACATTTGAGGACAAATGTTCTACTCTGAAGATAGGCAATCTGCCCAAACCCTGTCGCCTGTGCCGGTTTTTCTGGTCGCTGGCACTCTGTCGGTCGATTCGATTATTCAGGCGCATTCTCTGCGCTGGTCCGTTTGAATTGACATGATCCCGCTTGGGGGGAGACGGCGTGATGGCCCGACGAATGAAACTGGCGATGCTAGCGGCGATGTGCTTGGGTTGCGTTTCGATTGCGCTTTCGCAAGAGACGATCGACCGGCAGTTGGACGAGCAAATTGCTGAGACGTTTCACGTTCAAGACTTCAGCTTGCAGCCGCCTGCTTCTGCCGGGCAGGAGGAAGTTCCCGTCCCGCCGCCGACCGACCCTTTCGTGGATGACGAGCCGACAACCGATGCAATGGATGCCACCTTGGGGCAAGCGCCAGGGCAAGTGGTGGAACAGACGTATGACGAGACGCTGCCATTGCCGATGGTCTATCCCACGTCGAACGTCGGCATGTTCGGCGCTCCGCCGGCTGCTTACCCTGGAACGGAATTGTGGGAAGGCCGTTGCGGCGGTTGCGAAACGGTCGGCCCCTGCTGCCGCCCGCCGGCGTGGCTTTCGGTCGATGCGCTGTGGCTGCAGCGGAACGGGCCGGATGATTACTTGTTGGCGACCGACGGCGGCATCGTCGAACTTCGCAACGACGACTTCGACTTCGGCTACGAAACGGGTGTGCGCATTTCCTACGGCGAAGTGATTTGCGGAATGCCGCTGGAGATCACCTACTTCGGCACCCACGATTGGGATTCGACCATCGCGGTGGATGGAGGCCCGTTCAACGTCCCCGCTTGGCAACCGGGTGCGCCGACCGCCTTCACCGGGGCAACTCGTGTGGAAGCAACCTACGGATCGGAACTGCACAGTATCGAACTGAATTGGCTGCGGTTCAAAGGATGCCACACGACCTGGATCGCCGGCGTGCGGTACATCGATGCCGAAGAAGACTTCCGCCTGGTGGCTGAAAACGCCAACGACGGACTCATCGCCATCACCACTGACAACCGCCTGATCGGAGGGCAAATCGGCGCCGATTGGAATTACGGTTGCGGCTGTTGGAACGTCGGCATTGGTACGCGGGCTGGGTTGTTCGCCAACCTTGCCGAACGCGACTACCTGGTGAGCGACACGCCGATGGCGGCCAATCCATTGGTCACCGCCGAGGCCAACGACACCGAGTTGTCGTTCGTCGGCCAGTTGCAGATTGGCGTTACGCGCGAGCTGTTCTACGGCCTGCAACTTCGCGCTGGCTACGAAGTGATGTGGATCAACAACCTGGCGTTGGCCGCTGAACAGCTCGGAACGGCCAACCCGCCGCCAGCGCTGCCCAACTTCAACGTCCACGGCTCGACCCTCTACGACGGCGGGTACGTGGGGCTGCAGTGGCACCGGTAAATCGTCGGACGGCTTTCAAGCTCGATCTTCATAGTCAAAGATCAGACTTCTTTAGTTGCTTGACTCGAACGCTTGTTTGCCACCGGCTTCAGCCGGTGGTCAGGTTTGATCTGTAGGGTTCAATAGCCGGGCTTCAGCCGGCTTAATGTCGAGAAGCCTGGCTAAAGACCGGCTTGCAAGTTCTGAATTGCGAGAGAGCCACCAGCTAAAGCTGGTGGCGAATGAGAAAAATATGTTTAGGCCGCGCTTCTCGCCCGCTGAATGAAATCGCGCACTGTCACGTCGTCGTAGCCGACTTTGCGGGCGACTTTGCGGATCGATTTCAGTTCATAGCTCGACACCGCCCCGTCGGCAATCGCCAGTTGGATCAGGTTCATCAAGTGCTGATCGTTCGATAGCGAATCGCCCGATTCGTCGCGGTCCCGCTTCGCCCTGTTGACGAGCGTTTCGTACCTGGCGGTGTCCCAGCCCCGCTTGCGTGCCCAGTTCTTCAGGATCGCTTCTTCCTGCGGGGCGAAGCCCGAGTCGGAGAGGGCCAATCGGGCCAGCGACTTGAATTCCAATTCTTCAATTTCGTTGGCATCCAGCGCGTAACCGAACTGTTGTTCGAGTTGCTCTCGGGCGGCGCGTTGCGAACGCTTCGCATTCCAACGCAACAAAAACACCGCGACGCCGATCACCAGCAGAATCGCTACCAAGATCAACGGGTGGGCGATGAGATAGCTGCTGATGATCGTCAACCCGGCCAGCGGAATGCCGATCGCCAGCGCCAAGACCAGCGCGCCCCATTCGGCGATTCGGCCGATGTAGGGCAGGTGAAACAGGAATCGGGCTAGCGTCGAGAAGGCGAATATCAGCCCGAAGACAACCACGAACGTGCCGATGCCGCGGACGATCCACTTCACCCTGGCGATGTGCCCCTTCATTGTCGCCAGGGCCGTTTCGCGGTCGCCGGCAACGATGTGGTGCAGAATGCCGGTATCTTGAATGACAGAGTTGATCATGCCGGTGCGCTGGTGCGTGGTGTCGGCGACGGCTCGATCGGGTTGGAACTTGCCGAAATAGGTCGCCGTCGCAGGGATCGGCACGGCGCGAAACGAAACCCGCTCGTCACCAAGTTCATCGGATCGACCCTTGCGGAAATATAGGTGCGTGTCACCGTCCTCGCGCTTCAATTTCGGATGGGTGACTTCCAATTCATTCAGCGATATCGTCACGCGCGAATCGACAAACTCAATCATTTCCGCTTCGATCGGCAACTCGCCCACTTGATAACCCTCGGGGGCGAACCGGTTGGAGCGCAGTTCTTGACGCAGCCCACTGTTGCGGGAATTACTTTCCACGCTGTTCATCCAGCGCCGGCTCCAACTCACATCGCCGTCGGAATCTTCGTCGCGTTCCCAGGCATAGATTTCGGCGCTGCGTTGAACGAAGAGGTAGCCGGTGAACGATGCGACGTACTCGCCTTGGAGCGTCAAACCGCGGTCCATCGATCCGGTCAAGGAAATAATCTGCCCGGCAGCGGCGTCCTCGGGCGAGGCAACAATATCGGCTTTCTCAGCCGCCCGATGGTAATCGAATCGGGTTTCGTTTTTCCACAACGCCATCAAAGCGAACCCGGTTAACGCCGGCCCGATGAGAATCCCCGCCCAGGCATTTTTCTTCTTTCG
>CALBTA010000044.1 GCA_937967755.1 uncultured Planctomycetaceae bacterium
CGTCGCGAATCGGCCCAAGGTGCAAGTTATTCGCGACGCATCAGGTCACCCTGTGAGCAACCCTTCGCTCCACGAACGCGATCTGGCGATCTACTGCGACCTTGACATCGTCTCGGTCAACGAAACCGACGTCCGCCCCTTCTTGCAGCCGCAAGCCGAAGCCAAAGTCTAGAAGCCGGCCTCTGGCTCGGATGTGGAAAGCGCGTTGCGTTGATCGGCCATTGCCAACGGAATCGGCGGAGATTACGATGGGCTTCGTCGCTGAGAATCGTTCTCAATACCAGCTCCGCCGATGTCGGTTGTCCACGAAATGATGCCTTTAAATATGCTTTCCGAAGGCCGCGCCGCCAGGGTAAGCGAACTGCTGGGCGATGCTGATCAGATTCAACGCCTGGAGGAACTGGGGCTGCAGCGCGGGGTGCGGATCGAAATGGTCTGCGCGGGCAGCCCTTGCATCATCCGCCTTGACGGGGCGCGGCTTTGTTTCCGTTGCAGCGATCTGTTAGGAGTGCTCGTCTCGCCTGAGGAGGCGGCATGACATTGGCCGACTTGAAGCGAGGGCAACGCGGAACCGTGCGCGCGATCGGCGATGCCGACGACCTTACGATGCGGCTGATGGAAATGGGCATCACGCCGGGGTGCGACGTGCAAATGATCGGTTCTGCCCCACTGGGCGACCCGCTGGAATTTGAAGTTCGCGGCTACCGTTTGAGCCTGCGCAAGTCGGAAGCGACGAAGGTTGAGTTGGAAGTTCCCAGCGGCGGTTGAGGAAGCGGCTATTCCAATTCGCGAATGCGAAGGTTCTTGAACTCGATCGGCGAACCTTCCGATTCCAGGCAGAGGAAACCTTCGGCCGGTTGGCAATTCTGCCCGCCGGAAACCTTTTCGCCGTTAACCCACAGCCAAACTTCGCCGTCGACCGCACGCACATAGTAGTGATTCCACTCAGGCGTTCCCTTGGTGGTGTTTTTGGATGGGAAACTGCGCGAGCCGTTGGCCGACAGCGGCGGGTAAGGTTTCATCCGCGAACCGCCAACCGGGAACACATCGCCATTGGTGGTAAACCAATCCGGGTCCTTGCCGCCGTGGTTCTTGCGCCAATTCTCGGCGTAGCCGTGATCGAGAATCTGAATTTCAATCCCGCCGCCGGGAAGCCGACCCGGTTTCAGCCCTTCGAAAACCTTCGCCGGCGCCCAAATGAACACGCCGGAATTTCCAGCCGACTTCATGTGCCGCCACTCGACGACCAGTTCGAAATTCTTGTACGTCTTCGCGGTCCGGTTGACACCCACGGGGCGGCCCGTGCAATAGATCACACCATCTTTTTCGCTCCACGTGTCGTCGGCATCGTTGGCGAAATCAAAGTCCGCCAACGTCAGTGCCTTCCAACCTTCGCCCTCGCCGGTGATCAGTTTCTCTAGCGAATCGGGCGGGGCCTGGTTCTTCGTCGAGGCATCTTCGGCAGACGCGGCCGTGCAAACGACGATAGTCAACAACAGGGCGAAGCCGCGAGCGACACGGCAGTAGGCTTGGGTGATTTTGTTCATGCTTCATAGGGTAATGCTCGCGGCTGGCCGTTGCAAGGATTTTCTGTGATGCCCCTTGCGACAGCGAGTTGCCTGCCCAAGGCGACGCAATTAAAGTGACACCTTCGCATCAAATCGTACGAAAGGATCCTGCCATGCTCGCCGAATATGTTCTCACTCGAAAGATTGCTTTGCTCGCTTTCTTTGTCCTGCTGTCCACGACCTCCGGCGGCTTCGCCAAGGAGTGGAAAAGCGGCATCAAATGGCAGACGCCGCCGGTGGTTGATCCTGGCGATGCCCAAAAAGCACCGGCTGATGCGATCGTGTTGTTCGACGGAACCAACTGCGACTCTTTTGATAACGGCGACAAGTGCCAGGTCGCCGACGGAGCGTTCACCATTGGCCCCGGCGGAATCCGTTCCAAGCAGGCCTTCGGCGATATCCAACTGCACTTGGAGTTCGCCACGCCGAGTGAAGTCAAAGGCAGCGGGCAAGGCCGGGGCAACAGCGGTGTGTTCCTGATGGGCAAGTACGAAGTGCAGATTCTCGATTCATTTGAAAACGAAACTTACGTCGATGGGCAAGCTGCGGCCGTTTACAAACAAAGCCCTCCGCTCGTCAACGCCAGCCGCGGACCCGGAAAGTGGCAAACCTACGACATCCTCTTCGACGCCCCCAAGTTCAACGAAGACGGCACCGTGGCCAAGCCGGCCCGCGTGACCGTGTTGCACAACGGCGTGCTGGTGCAGCACGCGCTGGAATTGCAAGGCGGAACGTTTTACGATCGCCCGCCGAGCTACACCAAACACCCTGAAAAGCTCCCCTTCAGCATTCAATATCACGGAAACCCGGTCCGCTTCCGCAACATTTGGGTGCGGGAAATCAATCAACTAGAGAAGACGCTGCCCGAGGAGAAGCAAGAGTAGATCAACTGTCCTCAATTGATCGGTATCGGAAAGCACCAATGTTTGCAAAATGTACGACGGAGTTGTACTCGGTCGAGGACGCAGTAGAACTGCGTCCTACGATCTTCCGGCTTGCCGCTTTGCAATAAATATTGCGAAAGCTGAGTCAACTGATTCTCCCCCGAACATAAACATCACTACCAACCTGTTCCACAGTTAGATCACGAAGCTGCATCGCGTCGGCCATTTGCTCAATCCCTTTCCCGCCGAAGGGACCAAATGCCGACTGCCCGCCGATCAGCTTCGGGGCGATGAATGCGTGGACTTCATCGATTTCGCCGGCGTCGAAAAAACTGCCCAACAATTCCGAGCCTCCTTCGACCAAAACGTTCGTCATCCGGCGGCGGCCGAGTTCTTCCAGTAGCTGCGTCCGCAGTTCATCGCGCTGATCGCTTTGGCAGCGCAGCACTTCGCAACCGGCTGACTGAAGTGCCGAAACGTTCGCCTCGGGCGCACCCGATCCGGCCACGATCAGCACCGGCGCGTCGCCGGCAGTCGCTGCCAACTTGCTGGCAGGTGAAAGCTACGCCCCTGATTCGAAAACTACCCGCGTGGCGGTTCGCGGCGGCTTGTTCCCATCGGACAGTCGGGTGGTGAGCAATGGGTCGTCCGCCGCGGCCGTGCCGCGCCCAACGATGATCGCATCGACTCGGCCGCGAAGCCCGTGACCAATCGCCCGCGACGCTTCGCCCGATATCCATTGGCTGCTGCCGGTTTTCGAGGCGATCCGCCCGTCGAGTGTCATCGCCCACTTGGCAATCACCCACGGCCGGCCTTGCTCAATGAGTTTCAAGTACGGAGCATTCAATTGCCGGGCTTCGTCATCCAGCAGGCCGACGGTAACTTCGATGCCCGCTTCGCGAAGTTGCTTCACTCCGCCGCCAGCAACTTCGGCGAACGAGTCGTGCATTGCGATCACCACCCGGGCGACGCCGGCATCGATCAACGCTTGCGTGCAGGGCGGCGTCTTGCCGTGGTGGCAACAAGGTTCCAACGAAACGTAAGCGGTCGCGCCGCGGGCATCGCCGCCGGCGGCTTGCAGCGCGACGACTTCCGCATGCGGACCGCCGAAGCGCTGGTGCCAGCCTTCACCCACGACGTTTCCATCGCGGACCAACACGCAACCGACCATCGGGTTCGGCTCAACGAATCCCTCGCCACGGCGGGCCAATGCAATCGCCCGCTGCATTTGTTGTGTGTCGAACGGATTCATCGCGAAGACAAATACAAAGACGCCCGCTTCAATGCCTCGCGCATTTTTTTCTTCGCGCGGTCGAGCAGCCCTCGGATTGCGCCGGGCGTGCGGTTCATTTCGTGGGCAGTTTCTTCCAGCGACCGGCCATCGAAGTAGCGCAGCTGAATCGCCTGGCGGTATTCCTCAGGCAAGCCGGCCAGCGCGACGTTGATCGCGCCGATCGCTTCACGGCGGGCAAGCGACTTGCTCGGCGAGTGGCCGCGGCCGGCGATCATTTCAATGAACTCGCCCGTCGGCTCGCCTTCTCGCCCATCACCAACACCGACGCGACGCACGTCGCCACCCCGCTTCTTACGGCCTTGCCTTCGAATGGCATCGCGCAGGCGGTTCTCGGCAATCGCGGCCATCCAACTCAACACGCCGTGGTCTTCCACATCGTCGCGGACGTTGAACTTGCCGATGTCGCGAAATACCTGCGCGAACGTCTGCTGCACAATGTCTTCCGCCCCCAGTGTTCCCTGCAGCGCCTGCGGCATTCGCGGAGCAACGCGGGCCAACAGCGGCTCGTAACAATCCAACAACAACCGCTCCAGCGCAGCCCGATCGCCGTCGATGGCTTGTTGAACGAGTTCGCGGGAAGCAGGCATGCCGTTTATTGTAGCACACATGCAAGTCTCCCTCTCCTGCCGCGGGAGGCCCGAAACTGGTGCGCAGCAACTCAAGATACGCAGATGTGTTACTCGTCTGCAATTTCGAGCGGTGGGTCCGATTGTTTGACGATTTCGCCTTGGGGGTCCATGACGCCGACGCGGTTGCGTTTGGTCTTTTTGAGGGCTTCTGTCAAGCCTTCCTTGTTGGTGACCGCGACGAACGCTGGGCCTTCGACGTCGAGCAAACTTTTCACCCCGGCCGAAAGCGTGGCGGTGGTTTCGACCTCGATGGTCACGTCGGACGTTTGGATGTCCGGCTGCCCATCGGTGCCAGGGGTGGTGTTGAAGCGGCGCGCGAGACGGTTCACCGTCGCGGTATGCGCCTTGTTCTTGACGCCCATCTGCCCAACTTTTTTCAGAGTTGCCCTGTTGCCCTGCTCATTCGCACGAGCCGTACCGTGTGCCGGCAAAGCCCATGCGATGGGTAGACTTTAACGTGAACCAATGCCCCGTCAAGCGGTTTCGTCTCGTAGGACGGAATTGTATTCCGTCCCCGACGCAGTGGAACTGCGTCTTACGTACTGTTGTCACTTATTAGCGTCAACAAGTTCGCGGTAGCGCGCGCGATATTGGTCCAACGTCTCGCGGTATTTTTGGTCACTTGCCAAATTTTTTTCTTCCAACGGGTCGGCCCGCAGATCGTACAGTTCTTCGTGCAGATCGTCGCCGAAATAATAACGACAATACTTCCAACGCATCCCGCGCACGCCGTCGTTCATGGGAATTCGGCCATGCTTGAACAAGTGCTCGTACAGAAAATCATCGCGCCAAGTGGGCGACTTGCCGGCGGTCAAAGGGGCCAGGCTGCTGCCTTGCATCGACTGCGGAAGTTCGATGCCGGCGAGATCTAAAATCGTGGGGGCGATATCGACCAGCAACGCCAACTCTTCACGCGATTTGCCGCGCTGCGTTTTCTCAACCCGCGGATCGAAGATGACCAGCGGCATGCGGATCGACTCTTCGTGCATGAACCACTTGCCGGCCAACCCGCGGTCGCCAAGGTAGAAGCCGTGATCCGATGTGTAAATGATGACCGTGTTGTCGTACTGGCCATCCTTCTTCAGCCGGGCGACGATCTCTCCGACGATCTCATCGACGCCGGTCAACAGCCGGTAGTAATCTTTGATGTTCTTCTGATACATCTCTTCGCCGTCGAACCGCCGGTGCCAGCGCACCCGGCCTTCGGATTCTTGCAACGGCTTGGGTAGCGCGGCGTAATGTTTGTCTGTGGCGGTCGGCTGCGGCGGGATGGTTACTTCGGCGTAAAGATCTTTGTACTTTTCGGCGTGACGAAACTGCCAACCGTCGCCGTCTTGGCAGTGGGCCGCTTTGAACGCAACGTGCAGGCAGAACGGTTTCTTCGCGCTGGTGTCCTTCGCTTGATAGTCGTCGAAAAACTCCTGCGTCTGATCGCCGAGGAACCGCGTCATGTGGGCGCGGCCTTTGACGAAGTACTGCCCTTGGCCCGCGAAGCCGCGCCAGTAATCGTACTTGTCAGCCGGCATCGTATTCCCGCCGCCGACGCCCCACTTGCCGATAAACCCAAGGTGGTAACCATGTTCCTTAAGCTGCATCGGGAACGAGTTCGCGAATTCTTCAGCCGATAGCATTTGCCGAAACGACCAGATGCCGTGCCGCCGTGCGTACTGCCCGTTCAAGATCGTCGCCCGGCTGGTGGCGCAGATGCTGGTGGTGCAGAAGGCGTTGCGGAACAAGGTACCTTCAGCCGCCAGCGCATCGATGTGGGGGGTCTGGATGATCTCATTCCCCATGCAGCCCAAGGTGTCGAACCGTTGGTCGTCAGAGACTAGCAGCACGATGTTGGGCGGTTGTTTTTCCGCGGCATTCAGCCCCGAACAGGGCGAAGCGACCACCAGTAGAGATAGACTGAGGGCGAAAAGTGTTGACTTCATGGCGTGGCTTTCAAGCAGTGTGGCGTTTGGACGGGGGATTTCTGACATTGCGGGCATATCGCGCCCCCGCACAGCGGAAGTACAATATAATCGAACGCTTGCAGAGAAACGATATTGCCCTTGGACGCACACAACTCGGGCAAGAGTGCCCGAGCTACATCAAGAGTCAGAAGGAACAACCATGCGACTACCGCTACTGTTTTGCACCCTGGTTATCGGGCTTGCCTGCCGCCCTCCGGCACCGGCTATCGTCGCTGCCGAACCGGATGCCCCTGTCGCCGAAGCGAAACCCGCCGCTGAAAAGCCGGCCAGCGAGAAACCCGCCGCCGAGGTCCTCGGCATCAGCAAGACGAAGCCGGAAACCGGCCCGTCGGTGAAGATCGATGGCGGGTACATGGTTCCCTACAAGGCGAAGATCCCCGGGACCGATGTTGAGTACGAGATGATCCCCATCCCGGCAGGCACGGTTACAGTCGGCAGCCCGGAAAGCGAAGAGGGCCGCCGCAAGGACGAAGGGCCGCAGTTTCAAGTCACCGTCGAACCAATTTGGGTCGGCAAGAAAGAGATTCGCTGGGCCGAGTACAAAGAATTCATGAAGATGTACGACGCGTTCAAACGCTTTCAATCCGAAGGCATGCGGAAGGTTGACGACAAAAACAAAATTGACGCCATTACCGCGCCGACCAAGTTGTACGAACCGGATCATACCTTCGAGCACGGAGAACGGCCCGAGCAGGCGGCGGTAACGATGACACAGTACGCCGCGCGGCAGTACACCAAGTGGCTCAGTCTGATGACGGGGCACTTCTATCGCCTGCCGACCGAAGCCGAATGGGAGTACGCCGCGCGGGCCGGATCGACCACCGCGTACCACTTCGGCGACGAACCGGAAAAGTTGGACGACTTCGCCTGGCACAGCAAAAATATTGACGAAGAAGGCCAGCAGGATGTTGGCGGCAAAAAGCCGAATGCGTTCGGGCTGTACGACATGCACGGCAATGTTTGGGAGTGGACGCTCGATGCCTATGACCCCGACGGCTACGGCGACCGAGGTGGAAAGAAGCTGACCGTGTGGGAGGCTGTTGATTGGCCGACCGAAGTTTACCCGCGGACGGTTCGCGGCGGATCCTGGGAATACCGGCAATCGCGCAGCCGCAGCGCCAGCCGGATGGGTTCCGACGACGACGAGTGGCGCGAGTACGACCCCAATCTGCCGCTCAGCCCGTGGTGGTTCACCAGCGATCCGGCCCGCGGCGTCGGCTTCCGCCTGGTGCGAGGGCTAAGTTGGCCGGATGAAAAACTGCGGAAGAAGGTCTGGGAAATCGACTGCGAAGACATCGAGTACGACGTCGGCGACCGCCTCACCGAAGGCCGCGGGGCGCTCGGGCTGGTCGATAAGGATCTGCCGGCGGATATTAAGAAGCTGGATGAAAAGTAGGATTGCATTGGATCCGCCTCGTTCCCACGCTCTGCGTGGGAATGCAATTTCGGCCGCTTCGCGGTCTTGCGGCTTGTGACCCCGCCTCGATCGACGCAGAGCGTCGAGGCAGCCCGTTCCCACGCGGAGCGTGGGAACGGGTTAGTGGCTGGAAGCCCCCGCTACTTGCTTATTCCATCGCCTCGCGTTCTTCTTCCGTGAAATCGTTGCTGACCGTTGTGCCGGCGGCCCGAGCTTTTCGCATCCGGGCGACCTTGCTTCCGGTGGCCGCGTAGGCGTAGCGGACCTTGTCGGGCGCGTAGTTCGCGGCTCCCCCGCGGTCCATGCCCATCGCACCCGCCTCGGCGAAGGCATCTTGGTTAGCACCCAGAAACGTGAACTGCCAGTTGTAGGCGTTCTGCTGGTGCTCGATCATCTGCTTGATCTGGGCTTTGGTGAATTCCACGCTGGAATTTTCCAGCCCATCGGTGGTGACGACAAAAATCACCAGTCCGGGGCGATCCGCCTCGGGCAGCTTCGCCAGTCGGCTGCCGGTTTCGTTGATGGCCCGGCCGACCGCGTCGAGCAACGCCGTCGCCCCGCGCGGCCGCAGCTTGAACTGCGGCACATCGCCAACGGGCACTCCGCGGTGCACGAAGTCGTACTCCGTATCGAACTGCACCAACGTCAGCACCGCTTCGCCCAGTTCTTCCGCCTGCCCGCGAATGAACTCGTTCACGCCCCCTTCAGCATCGCTGCGAATGCTGGCCATCGAACCGCTGCGGTCGACCACCAAAGTAATGTCCGTCAAGTCGTTTCTCATAGAACACCTCCGTCCAAGTTAGCGGCAGAACATCGCTGCCTGAAGAATGCGCCCACCGGTGGCCCTGGCCGCTTACGACGGCGGCGATTTGGCCCAGTCAAGAGCGCTGAAAACTATGCTTCCTGCCGGCCGCGAAAGTGCGGGGCGAATCGGCCCCCGCGGCGTTTCACGCGAGACGAGCCTGAGAACGGCGCTCGCGGTTAATTTGTCTGTTCGTACCGATAAGCAATTCGCTCGAATCCGGCGAATGTTGGGTATTGGAGCAAAATTCCCCCAACTGCCCCACTGGACACGGTCGGAAGCCGAAGGTTCGCGCGGCGAAAAAAATGGGATGTTCTGCTATGCTAACCCCACAGGGCATAAATTCTCTTCCAAGGTTGCTGCCATGAATCAGCGAATCTTCGTTGCTGCGGGGTTGTGTGCTTTTGTCATCTGTTGTCAGGCGCGGTCGGCCAATCAAGGCGGGGTCTCTTCCGCTTCGTATTCGATGGCCCGGGCTGGGCTGCCGAGCGAGCCGGAGGCGGTTCTGATCGAAGAATTCATCAACTATCACCGCCACAAAATTCCTGAACCAATGGGCGCGGCCCTGGCGATTGATGCGCGGTGGGGCGCGCCGGCCTGCGGATCGAATCAACCCGAGGCGGTGTTGCAAGTCGGCCTGGCGTCGACGCGCAGCCGAATTGAAAGCGACAAGATTCCGGCGTTGAACCTGGCCCTGGTGATTGACCAAAGCGGTTCGATGAAGGGCGACCGGATCGAGAATGTGAAGAAGGCCCTGCTGGCGTTTTTGGACAAGCTGCGGCCAAGTGACCGGGTTTCGATTGTCGGCTTCAGCGACGAGGCCCACGTCGTGCTCCCCTCGCACTCTCCGCCGGAGCACCAGCGGATGAAGGCGGCGGTCAAGCAAATTCACGCTGATGGTTCCACGAACCTGCACGCCGGTTTGATGCTGGGTTACGAGGAAGTCGCCGCGCATTTCGATGCGAAGAAAACCAACCGCGTGATCCTGCTGACTGACGGTCAGGCCAACCGCGGCGTCACCAAGGCCGAGGATATCATCGACCAATCGCTGGCGTTCAACGACAAGGATATCGACATGTCGGGCATCGGCGTTGGTACGGCGTTTAACCACCGCCTGATGCGAAGCCTGACTGACGCCGGCCGCGGGCTGCTGCACTTCGTCGGCGACGATCAGGATATCGAGAAGACGTTCGTCGAGGAGTTGGAAAGCCTGCTCGCGCCCGTCGCCCGGCGGGTTTCGGTGGAGATTGAATTCGACAATGGGTTGGAACTGAAACATGTCCGCGGCTACCAGCCTGTCCACGACGGCCGGCGAATTACGGTTCCGTTGGATGATCTTAACCACGGGGCGACGCAGGTGATCTTGGCCCGATTCCGCGCCGCGGATTTAAAAGAGGCGAGCGAACTCGGCGTCATGGTGCGGCTGAAGTACACGGATGTGGCCAGCCGTGAATTGGTCGTGATCGAGCGGCAAGCGACGGTTGCTTTCGATCCGGAGCTACCCGCCGACGCCCCGCTGCTGACCGACCCGATGGTGCGGAAGAACGAAACCATTGCCGAGTTGGCCCAAGGAATTAAAGACCTGGCCCAAGCCATCGCCGACACGAACGACCCGGAAAAGGCCAGCGTCGAACTGACCCGTCCCTTGTCCATCGCCAATGCGCGTTACCCCGAATTGAAAGACACGGACATCAAACGAGTACGGGATATCTTGACCAACTACCAGGACTTGCTGGCCAAGGAGGCCGAGCGCAAGGAAGAATTCGAGCGGAAACTGGCAGAGGAAAAAGCGAAGGTGAAGGCGCTAGAGAACGCGAAGCAAGGCTCGCCGTGACGCTTCGTCCAACTAAACCTGTGCCAGCGTTCGCCCCGGCCGAGCTGGTCTCGGTCGAGCGATGATTTTGCACTAGCAGCAGGGACTATGACAACACTCGCCCCCTCCGACCTTGGGTCGGTGGAGCGAGTGATTTATCCAACGGTTTGGGTGTCCAATCACTGCTTCCACCCAGACAAGCTGGGCGGGGAGCCTAGGCTTCTTTTGCATTCCGATTTGTGCAGAATCATGGCTCCACCGACACAAGGTCAGCGGTGGCCTCGTTCAGTCCGTTGAAGTTTTTCGGAATGCTGTGTAGTTACGAATTCTATTGGCGTGAAAACATCCATGTGTGCTCAACCTCCGGCGCGGCTGTGAGTGCCAGTCGCAATTGATCGTCGCTGGTGCATGGTTGCGCTGCGATCATTCGGCCGGTAGCGGTGATTTGCTTTTCTTCGCAGTTCCACGGCCAAGGGTCGATGGCAACCGCGGCTTCTTCGATCTGCAGGGTCAGTTCAATTTCACCTGCGCCGGGAACCGTTAGTTTTCGTGGTTTCGTTCCCGGCGTGCAGCAGATCAGCAGGCTAAAGAAGTCGAACAGTTGCAGCCAATCGACGGCCAGCTCGGCCAGTTCTGTGCTGTTCGATTCCGGGTCAGCCGTCAGCCAGTCGCCAAGCCACAACGTGCTGCGGCGATCGAACTCGTCGAGAAAGTCCTCCACCTCGTCTTCGCCGGTCTCGTCACCTGAGCGTCGTAGTCGGATGAAGTGTTGCGCAACCATGAATTGCGCCAGCGGTCCAAAGCTTCCCGCGCTTTCAATCGACTTCTCCCACAGGTCGTGGGCGACTTCATTGGGCATCTCGGTAAACGCCCGCGGCCGCCCGGTGGCCGGATCAATTGTCGGGTTCTGCTCCCACTCGGCCCAGCCATCGTCGTGGTGCAAAATCGTCGGCAGCAACGTTTTCCGCAGCGGCAACTGGCTTACCGTTTCATTGCCCCAGCCCATCGCCAATTCTTCCGCAACGCGGGCATGCTCCACCTGCGATATCAACAGCCACGCCGGCCGGCCATCATCAAACGTAGTATCCCGCCGAATCATGGGTTCAATTTAGCAGGGCGGCGTGTGTGAGGTAGAAGGCAGAGTGCGTTCATTCGCGAAGAAGTTGAACTTCAGAGCGTCCCGTCAATTGACGTATTGGAGCATGGCGTTGCCTTTGGACGCTGCATCTAGATAGTAATCCCGTAGAGTGTCGTACCAGGACAATAGGTAGTCTAGATCTTCGTCACCACTCCATATCTGAGGATAGATGTCGTTTGCAGATAATGCTTCCGCATCGTATCGCTTAGCGAATTCGTCACGAGGTAAATCTCGTAACGCGTCGGCGACAGCGGCTACTTGCGGCGCGGCCAGGTAGCGGGCGGGGCCGTAGCCGACATCATCACCGACGGTGGAGGTGGCGAAAATCACGTCCGAGTAGGGTGGCGTTCCATCGTATTGTTCACCAGTCAGCATGAAGTGAATTGCGTGCCACGCCTTATCAATGTCGATCCCATATTCCTCTCCTTCCGGGTAGAGCAAGTCTTCAATTGTTTCCGGCGCAGCGATAAGCTCTTGCAATTGCTTGGGTGTCACCTGCAGAAAATTGCCAATCATTGACATAGCGGTCAACCAATCATTCCGGAAATG
>CALBTA010000045.1 GCA_937967755.1 uncultured Planctomycetaceae bacterium
GTGCTGATTCACTATTGGGCGACCTGGTGTGAACCTTGCAAAGAGGAGATGAAACTGCTCGAAGCGGCTCGCAAGAAATACGGAGCCAAGGGTTTTGAATTGATCGGCGTGTCGCTCGACAACGACGCGGGCGTATTGAAGCAATATCTGCAATCCGCCCGTTTGGCCTGGCCCCAAGTTCACGAAGCGGGCGGGCTGGATGGCCGGCTGGCGAACGAACTGGGCATTCTTACGCTGCCCACCATGCTGTTGGTTGGCGCGGATGGCCGGGTGACGATGCGTTCGATCCACGCCGCCGCGCTCGACGCGAAGCTGGCCGACATCTACAAGTAGGCGAACACGGATGCGGTAGCGTACGTCGCCAGACTTTTGGAAACCGACGCACGCCCAAATTTTTCACGCGCCTCGGGCTGCGCCGAATTTCGGCTTCTCGCCGCGCGCGGGTTGATTCCAATCTCACCGCGATGTACGACCCGCGCAATCCGGTTGGTCCATCTGCCGATTTGACTTGTTCCGCGTGGATCGACAAAATGGCGTCGCTGTGGACATGTCCCCACGTTCTCGGGCGGAGTGCGTCATGAGTGAATTTCAACACCCTGCCATCTCACGCCGTGCCGCGGTTCAGGCCGGTGCGGTTGGGCTGCTGGGGTTGGGGATGAACCACGTTGGTGCGCTGCGAAGTTTGGGCGGTGCGCCGGCGGCGAAGGCCAAGTCGGTCATTTATATCTTCCTGTCGGGCGGGCTGGCGCAGCATGAAAGCTTCGACATGAAGCCGGACGCCGCCGATGATGTTCGCGGAGAGTTCAACCCCATCGCCACGCGGACGACGGGCATTCAAATATGTGAACATCTGCCGATGCTCGCCCAGCGCAGCGAGATGTGGGCGCTGTGCCGAAGTTTGACCCATTCGTCGAACGAGCATTCGCTGGGGCATCACATCATGCTCACCGGGCGAAGCGCTGCGCCGGTTGACTTCAACCCCAGCCTGCCGCTCGATTCCGACCACCCGTCCATGGCCGCCATCGCCGGTGAACTGACGCGACCGCGCAACAACCTGCCGCCGGCGGTCGTGCTGCCCGATAAGATAGTCCACAACAGTGGAAGGGTCATTCCCGGTCAGTTCGCCGGCCGGATGGGGGCCAGGCGTGACCCATGGTTCATCGAAGCGTCGCCTTTCCACAACCGGTCGTACGGTGCGTTTCCCCAGTACCAGTTTGACCACCAAGAGCGTGGCGACGCCGACACCCGTTCGTTCCGAGCGCCCAGCGTAGATCTGCCCCAATGGCTGGCCGGCCCGCGGTTGAACGACCGGTTAAGCTTGCTGAAGAACTTGAACCAGCAACAGGTCGGTTTAGACCGCACCGCCGAAACCCAAAGCCTCGATCGGTTCCGCGAAGCATCAGTTTCCCTGCTGACCCACGGCAAGGTGCAGCGGGCGCTCGACGTAACGCGCGCGGACGACCGCACGCAAGAGCGCTACGGCAAGAACAGCTTCGGCTGGTCGTTGCTGATGGCCCGCCGGCTGGTAGCCGCGGGTGTCAATCTGGTGCAAGTCAACCTTGGCAACAATGAAACGTGGCACACGCACGGCAACGCCTTTCCGCATTTGAAAGACAACCTCTTCCCGCCGACGGATCGGGCGGTGAGCGCGCTGCTTGACGATCTGCACGAGTCGGGGCAACTTGAGGACACGCTGATCGTGATGGCCGGAGAGTTCGGCCGCACGCCGAAGATTTCGTTGTTGTCGCGGAACTATGCCAAGCCGGGGCGAGATCACTGGGGTGCCGTGCAAACGGTGTTCTTCGCCGGCGGCGGCGTCCGCGGCGGGCAAGTGATCGGGGCTTCCGATAAGATGGGCGGCTACCCGGCCAACAATCCGCAAACACCGGAAAATCTGGCCGCCACGATTTACCGCGCCCTCGGCTTGCCGAAGACAGCCGCCTGGCAAGACGACCTCGAGCGCCCGCACTACGTTTACCATGCTGACCCAATTGCCGGGTTGATGTAGGTCCAATCCGGCAATTAGTAATTCGGCGTCGGCGCTCGGTAGTCGGAAAGGTCGATCGTGCGGAACCAATCGATGGTTTTGGCGATCCCATCGCGAAGGGCGATCTGCGGCTCCCAGCCCAGGCGTTCTTTGGCGAGCGAGATATCGGGCCGCCGTCGTGTGGGGTCGTCGGCCGGCAGCGGCTCGTGAACGATTTTCGACTTCGCCCCGGTCATTTCGACAATCAACTCGGCCAGTTCCAAAATCGTGAACTCGCCCGGGTTGCCAAGATTGACCGGGCCAATGAATTCATCCGGCCCGTTCATCATCCGCATGATGCCTTCGACCAAATCGTCCAAATAGCAGAACGCCCGCGTTTGGCTGCCGTCGCCGAAGATGGTAATGTCCTCGCCGGCCAGGGCCTGGCGGATGAAGTTGGATACCACCCGACCGTCGAAGGGGTGCATCCGGGGGCCATAGGTGTTGAAGATCCGCACGATGCGAATGTTCACTCGGTTCATTCGGTGATAGTCCATGAACAACGTCTCGGCGACGCGCTTCCCTTCGTCGTAACAAGCCCGCGGGCCAATTGGGTTGACGTTGCCGCGGTACGATTCCGGCTGCGGGTGAACTTCGGGGTCTCCGTACACTTCGCTGGTCGACGACTGCAAGATCTTC
Source organism: uncultured Planctomycetaceae bacterium (assembly GCA_937967755.1). Taxonomy (GTDB): domain Bacteria; phylum Planctomycetota; class Planctomycetia; order Pirellulales; family Pirellulaceae; genus CALBTA01. The sequence continues at coordinate 2,666 of CALBTA010000045.1, forward strand.
GCCCCGCAACGCTTCGCCATGCCCAACATGTTGATCGCCCCCATCACAGACGTCTTCGTCGTCTTGATCGGGTTGAACTGATAGTGCCCGGGTGCGGCGGGGCAGGCGAGGTTGTAAATCTGATCGACTTCCAGCCACAGCGGCAGCGTGATGTCGTGGCGGATCAATTCGAAATTCGGCTGCGACAGCAGATGGGCGACGTTCGTCTTCTGGCTGGTGAAGAAATTATCGACGCAAACCACGTCGTGCTGCTCTTGCACCAGGCGCTCACAAAGCCGAGAACCGAGAAAACCGGCCCCGCCGGTAACGAGTATGCGTTGGATCGACATGCGTGATGGAGTTTCAAAGTTCGGTGTAGCGGCGCGGGCTCGCCCCGCCCGTTTGCCGCACCAGTATACTTGATCAACGCCAGAACATCATGTCCCAATACAATGTCTCTATCGATTCCCAACCTGCCAGCCGAGCTTGAACAACTGCTTCAGCAAGTGCCCCGCGGAAGCGTCACGACCTATGGTGATCTGGCGAAGGCGTTGGGCAACGTCATCGCCGCTCGTTGGGTTGGGTCGTTCTTGCTACACGACGAGCGGTCATCCGACTGGCCAACCCACCGGGTGGTTCGGTCAGACGGTACGCTGGGGCTTTACGCACATGGCGACGTCGAGGCGAAAGCCGTTCGTTTACGTGAGGAAGGCGCGAACGTGATGGGGGATGGCGATCGTCTTCGAGTCAATTTGGAAGCGCATCGCCACGCTGAATTCGATTCCACACGACCGCTTGAAGCGCTGCGCCGTCTGCAATTGGAACTCCCCGGTCAGTGCGACCTGACCGCCCCTTCGCAACCGCCGAACACGGTCGCCGGGTTGGATGTTTCTTACGGCCCGGGCAATCTCGGCATTGGCGGGTATGCGTTGGTTGAATACGAAAAGGGCGATGTGCTCTGGTCAACGACCGTGCAGTACGAAGTGAACTTCCCGTACATTTCCTCGTACCTTTCGTTCCGTGAACTGCCGGTCCTGCAAGAACTACTCGACACCGCGCGGGCAGCCGGCAAGCTGGCGGATGTCTGCATGATCGACGGGGCGGGCATCATGCATCCCCGCCGCTGCGGAATCGCCACGCACTTCGGCATTGCGTGCGGCGTGGCGACCATCGGCGTCACGAAGAAACTATTGGCCGGAGCGTTCGACAACAACGATGTTCCCGCCCGCCAGCCGCGCGACGTTACCGATGGCGAAGACCTGCTCGGCGTGGCGATTCGCCCACGCGAAATCAGCAAGCGGTTCATTTGGTCGTCGCCGGGGCACCGCATGGATGTTGCGACGGCGGCCGAAGTGACGATCAACATGCTCCGAAATCACCGCTTGCCCGAGCCGATCTATTGGGCGGATCGACTGAGTCGGCAGGCGGTCGCGAAGAAATAGCTTCGCGATTACTTGCTGCCGCGTGGTGGATGCGCGATAATTTACTTCTAGCGGTTTGTTGTTCGCTCCAGGATCCCCAAATACGTGAAGGAGAAAAGTCATGGCTAGGATTAGCTCAATCGCGGTGCTGGCGTTGGTTGCTGTGGTTTCGGCCAATTTCCTTCCCGCCGCCGAGTTGGGATTGAAAACCGGCTCGCCCACGATTCAGTCAGCCGGGGCATTGGCATTCGGGCCAGATGGCATTCTGTTCGTTGGCGATGCGAAGGCTGCCACGATCGTGGCGATCGACACGGCTTCGATGTCGGGTGATCCGGCCAAGGTTTCGCTGAAGGTCGAAGGGGTGGAAAAGCAGCTCGCCGCCGCACTCAAAGCAAACGCGGTCACCATCAACGACATGGCCGTAAACCCCGTCAATGGCGATGTCTTCTTTTCGCTGACCCGCGATGGCAACGCCGCGCTGGCCCGCCTGACACCCGATGGCAAGTTCAGTGAATTTTCCACGAAGGACGTGAAGTATTCGCAAGTCACATTGCCGAATCCGCCAGAAGATAAGATCACCGGCGAAGGCCGCCGGCGCCGCAACCGTCGGATGGAATCGATCACCGACCTGGCCTACGTCGAAGGCAAACTAGTCGTCGCCGGGCTGTCGAGCGAAGAAGCCCCTTCGACCGTTCGCGAAATCGAGTTCCCCTTCAACAATGCCAACAGCGGAGTGAATTTGGAGATTTTCCACGCCGCGCATGGAAGAACTGAGAACTACGCCGCCGTTCGCACCTTCGTGCCGTTCAACATCGATGGCGAACCGAGCATCCTGGCTGGTTTCACCTGCACGCCGTTGGTGAAGTTTCCGATCAAAGACCTGACCGGCGGAAAGAAGATCGAAGGCACCACGGTGGCCGAACTTGGCAACCGCAACCGGCCGCTTGATATGATCGTGTACGAGAAGAACGGCAAACATTTCCTGCTGGCCGCCAACAGCGCCCGCGGCGTGATGAAGATCAGCACTGAAGGGATCGGAAAGAACCCGGGTTTGAAGGAGCCGGTTCGTGGCGGCGGCACTGCCGGGCAGGAGTACGAGACGATCGAATCGCTCGCAGGAGTCGTGCAGCTCGATCGTTTGAACGACACCCACGCGATCGTCGTTTCACAAACCGACGGCGGGTCGCTCAACCTCGCAACCATCGAACTGCCGTAAGAGATTTTCATGAGCGAAAAAATTGTTGAAAACGGACGCATTCGCCAGTCGGTCATGGCATGGTGCTTCAAGCCCATGCCGGCGGAAGAGCTTGCCCGTCATTGTAAGGCGATGGGCATGCCGGCGATTGAAGGGTTGGACGTCAAGCTCTACCCGAAGATGAAAGAGCTTGGCCTGGACATTGCTATCGTGGGCAGCCACGGCTTTCGCACCGGCATGTGCAACCCGGCCGACCATGAAAAGTGCCTGAAGATTCTTCGCGAGCGCATCGACCTGGCCGCCGAACAAGGATACCAGCGGGTGATCACCTTCACCGGTATGTTGCCGGATAAAATGCCGCGCGACGAAGCGTTTAAGAATTGCGTCGCCGGTTTCAAAGAGATCGTCGGGCATGCGGAGAAGAAGAAGGTGACGCTCTGCATCGAACATCTGAACACACGCGACGACACGCATCCGATGAAGGGCCACCCTGGCTACTTCGGCGACGACGTCGATGAGGTGGTCGAGATCATCAAGCAGGTCGGTTCGCCCCGGTTAAAATTGCTGTTCGATGTTTACCACGTGCAGATCATGAATGGCGACGTGATCAAGCGGATTCGTCAGTACCACGAGTACATCGGCCACTACCACACCGCCGGCGTGCCCGGCCGCGGCGAGTTGGACGACACGCAGGAGATTAACTATCCAGCTGTGATGCGGGCAATCCTGGAGACCGGGTACGAAGGCTATGTCGCCCAGGAATTCATTCCCACCTGGGAAGACAAACTCGCCGCGCTGCGGCACGCGGTGAAACTTTGTGACGTGTGAACCGTGGCGTAGAACGGCTCGCCGGGCCGCATTCGCCAAACAATGCCAACAGGAACGAGAGACGTGGGGCTGTTTGATTCCTTCAAGTCGGTCTTTACTTCCGACAAACTGAACGTCGAAGTCCGCTTCGAAGTGCTCAGCCATGCCATCAGCGGCACGATGAGCCAGTTCCACATGGTGCGCGACCGGAAAACCAAAGAGGTTTTCGGGTTGAAGCTGCTCGACGTGGAGAAGACGGAGCTATTTGAAGGGCGGTTTAAGGGGCTGGAAAAACCGAGCGAAGGCGAGATCGCGATCTCGATTGAGCACCCGCGCGTAGTGAAGACGCTGACGCACGGCACTACTACGAAAGGGCAGCCCTATATTCTGACAGAGTTCCTCGAAGGGACCGTACTCAGCTCGCTGATCCATTCCAAAAGCCCGCTGCTGGACGGAAAACGATTGCGGCTTGCCCAGCAAATGGCCGAAGGAATCGCCGCGGTGCACGAGGCGGGTTACATCCACCGCGACATATGCCCGCGAAACTACATCGCCGACAAGAAAGCGGAAAGCGTGAAGCTGATCGACTTCGGGCTGACCGTGCCGATGAAAAAAGAGTATATGCAACCGGGCAACCGCACAGGCACGCCAGCTTACCTTTCGCCCGAAATCGTTCGCCGCAAGCAAACGGACCACCGGGTTGATATCTTCTCGTTCGGCGTATCGGCGTATTACCTCTGCACGAATGAATTCCCCTGGCCCAGTGGCGAGGCGACCGGCAAAGTTGCTCTTCGCCACGACACGCAGCCCGCCGACGACATTCTCACCTACACGCCCGATCTTAATCCCAAGCTGGCGGAAGTGATCATGCGCTGCATCTCAATCTCGCCCGGCGACCGGCCCGAAACGGCCGACCACCTGGTACGCATGCTCAAACCGCTCCGCGGCGATACGGCCAACTAGCAGGACTGCGAATCATCGCGCCCACGCCTGCCTGCCGAAATAGAGTAACAACGGGTGAAGCGCGCCGCTGCTAGCACTAAAGAAAACGCTCCGCGGGCGGCGTAGTACGGACCTCCAGGTCCGAACACGCCGTGAAGGTGCCAATGACTGGCGGCTGATATGCCCGTATTGACTTCACAACAGGCCATTTCGTAATCTCTGCCGCTCTTTGCATCCAAGGAAGGACAAACCGTGGCGACCAACGACAATCAAAAATCGAATTCCGTAGACCGCGTCCCACTGCTCGATATCGCCCGCGAAAACGGCCCGTTGCAAGCCGAAATGCAAGCCGCCGTGACCGCCGTGATGGAATCGGGCTGGTTCGTTTTCGGCCCCGATTGCACCAAGCTGGAAGAAGAGATGGCCGAGCTGTGCGGGGCGAAGCATGCCATCGGTTGCGCTTCGGGCAGCGACGCCCTGTTGCTGGCATTGATGGCTTCGGATGTGGGCGCAGGCGATGAAGTGATCATCCCGAGCTTCACCTTCTTCGCAACCGCCAGCGCGCCAGCTCGTCTGGGCGCTCGCCCTGTGTTTGTTGATATCGATCCGAAAACTTTCAATATCTGCCCAGAGCAGATCGAAGCGGCGATCACGCCAGCGACCAAGGCCATCATCCCGGTCCATCTGTTTGGCCAATGCGCCGACATGGATGCGATCGACGCCATCGCCGATCAGCATGGCATCACGGTGATTGAAGACGCTGCTCAGGCGATTGGCGCGAAGCTTGGCCAGCGCCCTGCCGGTTCGCTCGGTTCGATCGGCTGCTTCAGCTTTTACCCGACCAAGAATCTAGGCGGCTGCGGCGACGCCGGCATGCTGACCACCAGCGACGACAAAATCGCCGAGCGTCTGAAACGCCTTCGCAACCACGGCATGGAACCGCGCTACTACCACGACGAGATCGGCGTCAACAGCCGGCTCGACGCGATGCAAGCCGCTGCGCTGCGGGTGAAACTGAAGCACTTGGGGGAGTGGACCGAAGTGCGCCGTGCAAACGCGGATCGGTACACCGAACTTTTCACAGCCCAAGGCATTGAGCAAATCGCACTCCCTACGGAGTCAGAGGGTTGCCACCACGTGTGGAACCAGTTCACGATTCGCTCTCGGCACGGCACACGGGATGAGCTGCGCAGCCATCTGCAAGCGGCCAGCGTCGGCAGCGAAATCTACTACCCGGTGCCGATGCACCGCCAGGTTTGCTTCCAACATTTCAACGACGGCCGGCAGCGGCTCACCGAAACCGATCGGGCCGCCGAGCAAGTGCTTAGCCTGCCGATCTTCCCCCAGATCACGGAAGCGGAACAGCGCTACGTGGTCGACCGCATCGCCGACTTCTTCGCCGCCCAATCACGCTCGGCAGCGTAATTTCTGATCTCAGCCGATCTAGCCTTCGACCCCACTGGCGATCTTCCGTCTGGTTCTTGCTGCGCACTGTTGAAGCCCGGGCGGGATTCACGGAAAATACTACAGTGCTGCGCCCGGCGCGGGTTGAACAATTCACA